>CAXTTR010000263.1:0-4523 GCA_964247215.1 uncultured Sphingomonadaceae bacterium | reverse complement strand
CGCCGCGGCTGTCGAGCATCTGACAATGGCCGCCACGCCTCCTCCGTACGGCCCGGGCGCCGAACTCCGGCGCGTCGTCGGCGGCACGCGGGGCGGCGGCTACGAATGGCGTGCGTCGAATGGCCGGCCGGGCATCATGGGAGTGTCGATCGATGGCAAACGGCAGGTTCCTGCAAATCATAGCGGCCTACGACCGTCGCGCCTTTCCCGGCAATGCAGGCGGGTACAGCGATTGAAGCAGCCGCAGCTTCGGATCGATTGCGGACATCACTGACGCACATGGAGAACATGATGACTTATTCCGCCACTGCCGTCGTGCCTACGAAGAGCGCCGGCCGCTACCTTCAGCAGCTTTGCAAGCACTGGTCGCACAACCTTGCCGTGGTCAGCACGGCGGAAGAGGGGACGATCACTTTCCCCGCGGACCTGCGCGGGAACAGTTTTCCGGCTGACGCCACTGCAACGCTGAAAGCACGTGACGCCTCGCTGGAGGTGCTTCTGAACGCTTCCGCCATGGAGCAGCTTGAAGGACTCAAAGGCGCTGTTGCGCGCCATCTCGATCGATTTGCGTTTCGCGAAGCGCCGCTCGCCTTCGACTGGCGCTAATCGCACAAGTTTGAGGATACGTGATCAGGCCGGATCGACGAGACTGGAGAGTCGAAGACGCGAATCATCTGCCTGGAGGAGCACGTGGGTGATCCTGTCGTCGCTTCCGCGGTCAAGGACGCCACCGCCGCCCAGATGCCGTATGCGGCTGATGTCGGGAGCCGTTACCGTGATGATCCTGCTCGCCAACCGGCGGACCGCCCGCGGCTGATGTCTCTTCAAGACAGCATGAAGATAGCGGACGAACCGCTATCCGTGCGCACCATGGCCATGGACGAGGCCGGGATCGACTTTCAGGTCCTCTCACTGAGCAGCGAACCCCAGCTCGCCCCGGGAGACGGCGCCGTCGACCTGGTACGCGGCGCGAATGATCGGTTGGCGGAAGCCGCCGTCAAGCACCCCAACCATTTCTCCGCGTTCTTCACCCTACCCTGGCAGGATCCGGACGCAGCGGTGCGCGAGGCGGAGCGCTGCGTGCGCGAGCTGAAGCTGCCGGCGACGCTGCTCACCGGACGGCCGGACGGCGAGCGGTTCATCGGCGACGCGCGTTTCGACCCGGTACTAGCCAAGCTGGCCAAGCTCGACGCGCCTCTGTACATCCACCCGGGCGCGCCACTTCACGCGGTGCAGCAGCCCTATTATAGTGGCTTCAACCCGGACCTGAGCGCGCGGCTGTCGCTGTTCGGCTGGGGTTGGCACCACGAGGCCGGCATACAGGTCGTGCGTCTAATCCTCTCCGGCGCGCTCGACTGTCATCGGCGCCTGAGGATTATCAGCGGCCATCGGGGTGAGATGGTGCCCTTCTTCCTGCAGCGCATGGATGACACGATGCCGCCCGCCGTGACGGGACTCGCCCGGACGATCGGCGACACCTATCGCGAACAGGAGCATTTCGTGTTGAGCCCGGGTGACCGCCGCTATCGTCGTGGCGCTGCCGTGTAGAACCTGGCCCATAGTGCATCCTTCCATTGCTGGCTGAATAATGCACCTTCAAATGCCGGGACTAAACACCTAGAGGACATGAGCGCGGATTAGGGCAGTCCTGGCCGAATCCTACGCAATCACGCTGGCGACGGACTGCGCTGTATAGGGCTTTGTGATCGACGGTGCGGAACGATGCTCGGCCGGATAGTCGATGCCGTCCCCGTAGCCCGTTGCGAAGGCAAAATGTACGCCGAGATCGAGCAGGCGGGAGGCAACGGGCCAGCTCCGCTCGGAGCCGAGGTTGATATCCAGCAGCGCAAAGCTCGGCGTTTCACTCGCCAGCAGGCGCATCGCCTCAGCAACGCTGCCTGCTACAAGTACATTGTCCGCGCCGAGGCCCATCAACAGATCCTCGGCCTCGAGCGCGATGACAATATTGTCTTCGACCAGAAGCACGGTACCTGACAGCCGGGCCTCCGGCGCTCTCTTAATCGAGATTGGCGGCACAATCAGTGCTGCGACGTCGCGCACGACATAGCTGCCAGGCACGACGAAACGCGCGCGCAGTCCCGTTGATACAAAGTCGAGAGTCGCTTCACCGCCAAGCTCGTGCGGGATCGAGCGGTGGATGATCGTCGAGCCGAAGCCGCGTCTGACCGGTGCCTTGGTCGGAGGACCGCCGTTTTCCTGCCAGTCGACGATCAGACTGCCGTCCTCCTCCAGTCGCCAAGCGATTGTGACCTGACCAGTCGGTCCGACCAGCGCGCCATGCTTGGCCGCGTTGGTCATCAGCTCATGGACCACCAGGGCAATCGTCGAGAACGCGTGTGGCTGAAGCAGCACCGGAGGGCCATCGCAGCTGATGCGGACGGCGTTCTCACCTAAAAATGCGCCTGCCTCGGTCGCGATCAGGTCCGCGAGCGAGCTCGGTCCCCAGTTTTTTGCAGTAATTTGATCGTGAGCGCGCGCCAGCGCATGAACCCTGTCGCCGAGCAAGGTTGCGAACGTATCAACGTCGCGCGCGCTGGTGCGGCTTTGGGCCACCAATCCTCGGATCAGGCCGAGAATGTTGCGTACCCGGTGATTGAGTTCCGCAATCAGCAGTTCCTGTTTCTGGGTTGCGGCGCGATTTTCGGCTTCCGTCCGGCCAGCGATCTGCAGAACGGTCTCGAGTACCGTCACCCGCATCGCTTCGGCGGCCGACAGTTCAGCCTGGGTCCACGGTGCCGATCGGCCGCGCACGGATTCCTGCCATGCTTCGAAGCTCTTGCGCGGCGTCAGCCGGGAGCCGCTGGGTCCGTGAACGATCGTCTTTACCGGCTCGCCGGCCCAGCGGATCGTCTGCGCCAGTTCGCGGCGGAAAAAGACAAGGTAGTCGCCGGGTGCCCGCGATATGGGCAGCACGAGCATGCCCGCTGAACGGTCGAGGAAAGCCTGCGCTGGCGGGTAGACACGAGCAAGCTCTTCGGTGCCGAAGATCCGGCCTGCGGCATTCGTATCAAGGAAACCCTGCAGAGCCGCACACTCGGTCGGCGTCGGCGTTTTGCCGGTGAGTGTCACATGACCCCGAATGTAAATGGCGACCCCGTCGCAGGGCACCAGGCCGGCGATACCGGTTGCGAGCTCGGCGATGGTTTCAGCAGCAGAGCCGCGCTCGATTACCGCCGCCGTGAGCTGCTCACCAAGCTGTCGCGTGTGCGCTTCGTAAACGGTAGCTTCGGCGCGTTCGCGTTCCTCGATCATGAACGACAGCATCCGAGCGAACAGCTCAGCCGTAGTGCGCTGTTCGAAGCCGACGTGATGCGGCGTCCTGTGGTGGCACGAGATCAAACCCCACAGCTTGCCGCCGCGAAGCAGCGAGACGGTCATCGTCGCGCCAACGCCCATGTTCCTGAGATATTCGATGTGCATCACCGAATGAGCCCGGAGCGTACTCATCGACAGGTCGAGCGGTGCGGCCGGCATGTCAGGCATGAGCGGGCTCGGCTCGGCATCCACGTCGACCAGCAACCGCACCGGATTGCGGACAAGCAAGGCGCGGGCCTGCTGCGGAATGTCTTCGGCCGGATAGCGCAGCCCTAGATACGGTGGCATCCCGGCCTGCACCCGTTCGGCGATTACTTCGCCCGAGCCGTCTGGATGAAAGCGATAGATCATGACGCGGTCGAAGCCGGTCAGTGCCTGCAGCAGGCGAGCCGCCTCCCGCACCAGATCCGCTTTGCCTTCCATGCGTGCCAGCATCGAGCGCACCATTGCGCCCGCATTCAGTTCCCCAGCGGCAAGGTGTGGTTCGGCCTCGATCACGATCGTCTGTCCTGAGACATGGATCGCGAGGTCATAGCGGGGGCCGTCAGCCTGTAACTGGACCGCAAAGCTGCGCTCGACCGCATCGGGATAGCCCGGCGATGATATCTTGTTTCGGATGACGTGAAGCGTTTCGGATTTGATTACCGTGCTCAGCGGTGCGCCGAGCAGAGCATCGACTGACAAGCCAAGCTGGTCCGCGGCGTTTAAGGAGACACGAACGATCACCCACTCGCGCGAGACCGCAACCAGAAAGCCGAATGGCTGAACCGCGTTGATATGATGAATCGGTTCCCGGTCGCAACTGGTCAAATCAACCTGGGATGAGGCACTAACACCTGCATGATACGCCACACGACCGCCTGACAAATACCGAAGAGGGATCGCACTGTATCGGAAACCAGTGAAGCAACAGTAGCTTGGGATCCATCAGAGCGCAATTTGTTACGTCACAATGCGACAATGCCACTCGCACGGGACCGGATTTCTGTCTCCATATGCAATCGGCAACGCAACGTGCGCGGGGTGCATGCGGCCGCCCGCGAAAGCGCGGGCAGCCGCGCGGCCCCATTTTGGGGGCCGCCGCGCCGAAAGGCGCGGTCTGCGGATCGCGCGCGAGCCGCGCGATAAGGGCTTTGCGCCGGCGGGTTTCATCGCACTCGGAGCCGCCTTCTAGTGTTCCTGGCGTG
>CAXTTR010000262.1:0-4538 GCA_964247215.1 uncultured Sphingomonadaceae bacterium | reverse complement strand
CGACCGCAGCGGACATCGGCCCCAGCTTACCGAGGTCGGGCGGGTGCTGGTCGACTAGCACTACTTTGGCAGGTTGACGGAACCGGTTTGAATCGTCGTTGATTCCCGTTTGTCAGTGTAGGCTGACGGATAGACGATGATGGTGGTGGACGAGGGCTGGCGAATTGACCTGGAGCGATGGCTTGAGCCATTTCTGGCTGGGTTTTCGCATCCAGCACGGCGCCGGATGTGCCCACTCTACATTGCCGGCCTGATCGGGGTCTGAGTAGCAACGGAGCAGAAAACCTACAAGCAAAGCCCGGTCTCGACAAGCACTTCGCTTAGCCTCGGCTAGCGCTGCCATCTCGTCTAACGCCCGCCCATGTTCAGCTGGCTGCAACCTCTGAAAGCAGCGTCTCGGCCGCGAGTTTGCCGAGTGAGTTGGCGGCTAATGGGCTCGCACCGGTCAACAACTTCCGGTCTTTGTACGTCGAGTCGTCCGGATCGCTGTTGGCGATCGTGACACCGAGCGCTTTGAGCTTCTTCCCGAACTGCCAGGTGAGATGCCCAGGCAGGTAGCCGATGTCCGGGATGGTGCGGTCCGTCGCGTCCGGAAAAGCGGTGATCGTATAGCCCGCGAACGGGAATGCACCGGCATCGCCCTTCGCTGCAAGCGCGAGCAAGGCGGCGGGACCATGGCAGATGGAGACAATATGCCGATCATTGTCGAGCGCCCAGCGGAGCACCGCGGCGACATCGTCGCTGAACGGCAGGTCGATCAACGGGCCATGGCCGCCCGGGATGAACACCGCGATGTAATCGCTGTCCGGACCTAGCCGTTCGATGACGTCGGACAACTTAAACGGCTTCTGAAACTGCTCCAGATACGCCTGGTGCAGGCCGGTGATCGCCTCGTCCTCTTTGGGCATGGCCCAGAACTCAAGCTTCAGCGGATTGCCCGATACCGTCGCAATGTCGAACGCGAACCCCGCCTTGTGCAGATGATACATCGGCACCAGCATCTCGATCGGGTGATTGCCGGTCGAGAACAACGTCCCGTTCTCCATCTTGAGATACCGCTCGTCGGTCCCGATCACGAGAATTCGTTGCGTGCCGGTGTAGGCCCGCGGGTAATCGGCTCCCTCCAAGTCGCTCTTGGGACTGGTGAACTGCCCAAGCGCGAACTTCGAGGGAAAGAAGGCGTTGAACTCGGCCTCATCGGGCTGAGGTTCCTTGCTGAGCGGCAGGATGTGCATGTCGATTTCCTCATGATGTCAGCAAATCAAAGCGGTCGCGCGGGACCGTCCGCGTGACTGTCCCGCCTCAGGCGGCGAGTTGCTCGGGTTCCATGTCGTAGCAGGCCTGGACCTGCTCGTGTCGGGTGCCGAGCTTGTCCCTGATCTTCTGCTCCCAGACCTTGTTTATGTTCTGCTTGGTCTCGTCGAGCATCGACTGGGGCTCGAGATTACGGAACGTGTTCACTTCACCCGCCGCAATCGCGGTGAGTTTGGCGTACACCGGTTCCGGGTCGAACTGGGCGCGCGGAAAGGCCAGCTTCGCATAGTCGAACAGTCGCTCGGACGGCTCGTCGAGCCAGCTCTTCCAAGTGTCGAACCCGCGGTCGTTGAACCCGGTCAGGAACGGGCCCGGGTTCATGGTCGCGACCTCGATGTTAAACTCCTGCAGCTCCATCGCCATCGTCTGCGCGATCGCTTCCATCGCATGCTTGGAGGCCGAGTAGAGGCCGGTGAACGGGTTGGTGTTGAGCCCCTCGCGCGAGGACACCCACACGACCCGGCCCCTGCCGCGCTTGACCATTTGCTTGACGATGGCCTGAGTGAGCAGCAGCGGCGCGACGACGTTGACCTCGAATTCGTGGCGCATATTTTCGGCGGGGATGTCGACCACCGACCCGCCCTCGAGCATTCCGGCGTTATTGACCAGGATCTCGACGTTCCAGTCGAGTGCCTTGCGCCGGTCGCCCTCGCTCGTCACGTCGAGCTTTTCGACGCGAAGCGACACGCCCCGTTCCTTCATCTGGTTTTCGAGCACCTCGATCTGCGGGTAAATCTCGACGGCCGCGATGACGTTAAAGCCCATTGCGGCTAGCCTGAACGCAACCTCGTTGCCGAAGCCGGTTCCCGCACCGGTGATCAATACAGTTTTCACGCGCTGTCTCCTCGTCTCGACAGCTCATCTAAGGGGGCGTCAGGGGAGACAAGGAGGCCCGATTTCATCCTATGATCGTCACTCCCCCTCTCCGGCGGTCACGAGGTAGCTTACGAAGGACAGGTCCGGCCGACCTTCTGGAATGAGCGACACATAGGTTAGCTCGATCGAACCGCGGGTGGGGTGATGCAGCCGTTTTACGCCCTCGCCGAAGCCCTTGACATCGAGTTCCGGCCACCAGCGCCGGAACTCCTCGCTTCCCTTGCTGATCTCCTCGACCAGCTCATCGAACGGCGTCTTGTCCGACGCCTTCGCCCGCGCGGCACGGAATATGCCGATCGTGCCCCGGGCGACTTGCGCCCAGTTGTCGATCAGCTCGCGATACGGGGCGTGGAGAAACATCAAGTACAGTGTGTTGCGGGCCCGGGGCTCAAGGGTGCCATAGTCCACGAACAGGTCCGCTACCGCCGGATTCCAGGCCAGGATGTCGAGCCGGTCGCTCCGGACATAGGCTGGCACGGGGTCAATCGCCCGGATCAGGTCGAGCAGCACGTCGCTTGGGTCCTCGCTCCTCCCCACAATCGCCGGCTGGCGCGACGAGAGAGCGAGCAGATGCTCCGCTTCCGCCCGATCCAGCCTGAGGACACGCGCCAGACGATCGAGCGTCGCTGCCGATACGTGGATGTCACGACCTTGCTCCAGCCATGTGTACCAGCTGACGCTTGTGCCAGCGAGCAGGGCGACCTCCTCGCGGCGCAGACCGGGCGTGCGACGCTGCCCAGTCGACAAGCCCAAATCGGCTGGTTGCAGACGCCCGCGGCGGCTTGAGAGAAACGCTCCTAGCGCCTTGCGCTCTTCAGCCGACGGCTTCTTCATGGCTGCTTCCTTCTCAAACGGCGGACTTGATTCGTAGCATAGTCAATCGAGATCTGTTTCCTGCTCACCGCCAACTGATGGTAGGCTCCCGGCGGGCACTGCTACCCGGTCCATGCCCGAGTTGAGCGAAAGCGATTAGCTTTTTGTTCAACAAACCCCGGTTTGTTGCGAAGCTGGCGACCGGCTTCAAATGCGCCTCCAAACGGCTTCATCTTCAACATAAAGTCGTCTAAAATCTGTAGCTGCTAACCCACTCCCGTGTAAGTTTCTGCGCTGGAGTGAAATCGACAATGCTGATCGGGTACATGCGCGTGTCGACGGGAGAGCAGAGCCTTGACCTCCAGCGCGATGCGCTCGACCGCATCGGTTGCGAGCGCGTATACGATGACGTGTGCTCGGGTCGAGCTACCGAGCGTCCTGGCCTGAACCAAGCGCTGCATGTTGCCCGCGACGGCGACGCGCTTGTGGTGTGGAAGCTTGATCGCATCGGCCGTTCACTGCCACATGTCGTCGGACCCGTCGGCGATCTGCAAAAACGTGGCGTCGGCCTGAAAGTGCTGACCGGCGACGTCGATACCACTACCGCGACCGGACGGCTCGTATTCGGCATCTTCGCAACCCTCGCCGAGTTCGAGCGTGACCTTATTCAGGAGCGTACGATGGCGGGGCTCGCGGCGGCGCGCGCCCGCGGCCGCGTCGGCGGACGCCCGCGGGTGATGACCAAGCAGAAGCTCAAAGCCGCGATGGCGCTGATGGCCGATCGCGACAATGCAGCGCGCGATGTCGCCAAGCAGCTCAGCATCTCGGTTTCGACGCTCTACGCCTATGTCGACGCCAAAGGGCAGGCGCGCGAGCTTGCCGCCGAACTTCTCGACAAGCGCGCGCACAAGCCCGCGACCGCGACGTAAGGGCGGTGCCCGTCGGTTTTCTCCACCGACGAGCAAGGCTGATCTGGAAGTGCAGATCTACGATGAGCGGCGCGGAAGCGGATTTTGCCCTGTGTTAGCCATCGGCGACACTTAAGTATCGCCTCTTGATCTTCGCGCCGATGCTCAACGCCATGCATTGACGTAGCCAGATGGAACAATGCCGCGTGCTCAAACGAGAGTAGAGTAGCCACGACATGACCAGTCGTTGCGTCTAGCTGCCATCATAAGCTAAGTGAACGGGCGGCGGCTTACCTCGTTCGAGGCTCTAACGCAGATGGTGGATCACCACCCGTCGCTAGGCGTTTGTGCCCAGCCCGCCCTCGATTAATGACTGGCTGGACTTGATCGCCCGGCACCCGGAAGCAGCCAGTCTGCTTACCACCAAAATGTGTTCCTTTTACCGCCCGCGCCCGCGGCAACTTCGATCGTCGACGTCGGCGGGCGCTTCAGAATTTCGCGCTGTTCGGCGGTCGGCGTCATGCTGCTTTCACCCTGCGCTTTTTCTCAAGCAAAGGCTCCGCCTCAATCACCCTTGCTCCCGCGCCTGTCCATCTAATACGTTCGAGCGTGTCGATGAGCGTGGAC
>CAXTTR010000261.1:0-4550 GCA_964247215.1 uncultured Sphingomonadaceae bacterium | reverse complement strand
CCCGCGCCGCCTGCGCCGCCGTCTCGGTGGCGAGATCGAACTGCGTCAGCTTCTTGCCGTCGTACAAGCCCAGCCGCGCCGTGAACGCCGCGCCCGCCTTCGACAGCATTGCCGCTTCTACGGTCCAGTACTCGCGGTTGACGAACTGCTCGATCTCGCGCTCGCGGTCGACGACGAGCCGCAACGCCACCGACTGCACGCGGCCGGCGCTCTTGGCACCCGGCAGCTTGCGCCACAGCACCGGCGACAGGTTGAAGCCGACGAGATAGTCGAGCGCCCGCCGGGCCTTATACGCATCGATCAAATCACCGTCGAGATCGCGCGGGCGCTCCATTGCTGCCAAGATCGCGGTCTTGGTGATCTCGTTGAAGGTTACCCGCGTCGCGCCGCCCTTGGGCACCGCTTTCTTGCCCTTGAGCCACTCGAGCAGATGCCAACTGATCGCCTCGCCTTCACGGTCGGGGTCGGTGGCGAGGATGACGCGGTCGGCTTTCTTGACCTCGTCGGCGATGGCTTTCAGCTGCTTCGCCTTGTCGCCGTACAGTTCCCAGTGCATCGCGAAATCATGCTCGGTGTCGACCGAGCCGTCCTTCGGCGGCAGGTCGCGGACATGGCCGTAACTTGCCAGCACGACATATTTCGAACCGAGGTATTTGTTGATGGTCTTCGCTTTGGCGGGCGATTCGACGATCACGACGTCCATGCACTGTTCCCCGCTGCCCGATGCCGAGCGCGGCGGGCGTTAGGCGCTTTATATGGGGGCTGGCAAGGGCCGGGCGGAAGGGGTGCGGTCGCAAGCGGCTGAACAGGCTGTGGTTACTGGGTAGCAGCAGCGCCGCATTGCCGCGCCGCGACCCGCTTGCTACCAGCGTGCGTATGACATCCTGTCACCGGAGCTACACCGCATGCGCCTCCTGCTCGCGCTGCTTCTCGTGGTGAGCGCCGGTCCGGCCACCGCCGGTTCGCCGCCCGCATGGTCGCTGGTCATCCACGGCGGGGCTGGCGTCATGGAACGCAGCAAGATGACCCCGGCGCGCGATGCATCGTATCGGGCTGCACTGAACCGGGCGCTTACTGCCGGGGCGGCTGTACTCGCCAAAGGCGGCGCGGCGCTCGACGCGGTCGAGGCGGCGATCGTCATCCTGGAGGACGATCCGCAGTTCAACGCCGGCAAGGGCGCAGTGTTTACCGCCGAGGGGACCAACGAACTCGATGCCGCAGTGATGGAGGGTACCGGGCGCAAGGCGGGCGCGGTCGCCGGGGTGACACGGACGAAGAACCCGATCCGTCTGGCGCGCGCCGTTATGGAGCGGACGCCGCACGTCATGCTCGCCGGGCCGGGCGCGGATGCGTTCGCGCTGACTACAGGGCTGCAGCAGGTCGACCGGAGCTACTTCCGTACCGAGGAGCGCTGGCAGCAGTATCTCGAGATGAATTTGCGCGCCGGTCACGCGTCGTTCGACAGCGGCGTCCACTACGGCACCGTCGGTGCGGTCGCCCGCGACACCGCCGGGCATCTCGCCGCTGGAACCTCGACCGGCGGACTAACCGGCAAGCGCTGGGGCCGCGTCGGCGACTCGCCGGTCATCGGCGCAGGCACCTACGCCGACGACCGCGCCTGTGCGGTGTCGGCGACCGGCTCGGGCGAGTATTTCATCCGCGCCGGAGCCGCGCACGAAATCTGCGCGCGGGTGCGGATGCTGCACGAGAGCGTGCAGGTGGCCGCCGACGCCGTCGTCCAGCACGAACTGAAGAGCATGGGCGGTGATGGCGGCGTCATTGTCGTCGGCCTTGCGGGCGACATGGGCTGGTCGTTCAACACGCCCGGCATGTACCGCGGCAAGGTGTCGTCGAGCGCCGCCGCGACCACCGGCATTTTCGGCGACGAGCCTTGACCGGGGGCCACCACGCCGATGTGCTGATCGCCGGCGGCGGGCAGGCAGGAGCGCAGGCGGCGCTGTCGCTGCGGCAGGGCGGTTATGCGGGATCGATCGCGATCGTCGGCGAGGAGCCCGATGCGCCCTACGAGCGCCCGCCGCTGAGCAAGGACTATCTCGCGGGCGAGCGCGACGCCGGGCGGCTGCTGCTCCGCCCGCTCGATTTCTGGGCAGCGCGCAATGTCGAGCTGCGGCTTGGTAAGTCGGTCGTCGCCGTTGATGCGAGCGCGCATACCGTGACCACGACCGCAGGTGATACGTCGAGCTACAGCCACCTTATCTGGGCGACCGGCGGCCATGCCCGCAAACTGCCGCTACCCGGTGGCGACCTGGGCGGCGTCCACGCGATCCGCACCCGCGCCGATGTCGACGCGCTGCACCGCGAACTGGCGCAGGTCGAGCACGTCGTCATCATCGGCGGCGGCTATATCGGGCTGGAAGCTGCGGCGGTGCTGCGCAAGCTTGGCAAGGCGGTCACCGTCCTCGAAGCGCAGGACCGCGTGCTGGCGCGCGTCGCCGGGGTCGCCGTGTCGCGCTTCTACGAAGCCGAGCACCGCGCGCATGGCGTCGATGTCCGGCTCGGCATCGGCATCGAAGCCCTGATTGGGCACGACGGCAAAGTATCGGCAGTGCGAACTACTTCAGGCGACATCGCCGCCGAGCTGGTCATCGTCGGTATCGGCATCGTCCCCGCCGTCGAAGCCCTGAAAGCGGCCGGCGCGCGCGTCTCGAACGGCGTCGAAGTCGACGAGCTCTGCCGCACGTCGCTGCCCGATGTGTTCGCCGTCGGCGACTGCGCGCATCACGCAAATGTGTTCGCTGAAGCCGGCGGCGCGATCCGGCTCGAGTCGGTGCAGAACGCTATCGATCAGGCTAAAACCGTCGCGGGGGTAATTCTGGGTACCCCGCAGCCGTACCGCGCGGTGCCGTGGTTCTGGTCGAACCAGTACGACTTGAAGCTACAGACGGTTGGGCTGAGCGCCGGGCACGACTCCATTGTTGTTCGCGGCGAGCCTGCCAGCCGCAGCTGGAGCCTCATCTACCTGCGCCACGGGCAGGTGATCGCGCTCGACTGCATCAATGCGGCGCGCGACTTCGTCCAAGGCAAGGCGCTGGTCGAGGCCGGGCTGACCGGGCTGCGCCCCGATACCGTCTTGCTTGCCGACGCCAGCCTGCCATTGAAGAGCTTGTTAAGCTAACTTCGTCATTGCCGCGAACGCGGGCGCATATGACCTCGAACCAACGGCTGAGGTCATGGGCTCCCGCTTTCGCGGGGAATGACGGAAGGGAGAATGCCCGTGTCGATTCCCGCTGCCTTTGTGAACCGGCTGTCGATCCCGGTGATCGGCTCGCCGCTGTTCATCATTTCGAACCCTGACCTCGTCATTGCGCAGTGCAAGGCGGGCATCATCGGCAGCTTCCCAAGCCTAAATGCCCGCCCGCTGCCGCAGTTCGAGGACTGGCTGCAGCGCCTGAACGCCGAGCTCAGCCCCGACGACGCCCCCTATGCGGTCAACCTGATCGTGCACAAATCGAACGACCGCCTCATGGACGACCTCGCGCTGTGCGTGAAGTATGAAGTCCCAGTAATCATCACCTCGCTCGGTGCCCGCGAGGACGTCAACGCGGCGATCCACAGCTACGGCGGCATCGTCCTGCACGACATCATCAACGACCGCTTCGCGCACAAGGCGGTCGAGAAGGGAGCCGATGGCCTGATCGCGGTTGCCGCCGGTGCGGGCGGCCATGCCGGGACGATCTCGCCGTTCGCGCTTATCCAGGAGATCCGCGAGTGGTTCGACGGTCCGCTGGCGCTGTCGGGCTCGATCGCTACGGGTGACGCGGTGCTCGCCGCCACCGCGATGGGGGCCGACTTCGCCTATATCGGCTCAGCGTTCATCGCCACGACCGAAGCCCGCGCCGACGACCGCTACAAGGCGATGATCGTCGATTCGAGCGCCAGCGACATCGTCTATTCAAACCTGTTCACCGGGGTGCACGGCAATTATCTCGGGCCGTCGATCGTCAATGCCGGGATGGACCCGAACGCGCTGCCTGAGGGCGACCTGAAGACAATGAACTTCGGCTCGAACGCCGCCCCAAAGGCGTGGAAGGAAATTTGGGGGTGCGGCCAGGGCATCGGCGCGGTCAAGGCGGTGGTGCCTGCCGCCGAGATGATTGCGCGGCTGAAACGCGAGTATGACGCGGCGCGCGCGCGGCTGCTCGGCGGATCGGCCCAGCCCCGGTCGTTGCACAGCGGGAACATGGAACGGGCGGCGGCGTTGGCGGGCTAACTCACTGGGACACCGACATGGAACTGACAATACCGCTCGAAACCGTTTGCCGCATCATTCTGCGCTCGCGCGAGTTCGACACGCTGGTTCCCGACGACGATCCCGATGACGGCTCGAACCCCGTCGACGACGGCATGGTCGACGTCATGGAAGACGACGGCGAGTCGCCGGTCGAGGAAGAACTGCGCTCGGTCATCGACGACCTTGCCGACGACGAAAAAGTCGAGCTGATCGCGCTCGCCTGGGTCGGCCGCGGCACCTACGACGGCAGCGAATGGGCCGACGCGCTCGAAGACGCCGCCGACGAGAGTCGCGATAC
>CAXTTR010000260.1:0-4562 GCA_964247215.1 uncultured Sphingomonadaceae bacterium | reverse complement strand
GTCTCGGGCAGGAAGAACAGCCCAATGACGACGGTCCCCGCCGCAACCACGATGGGGTACCACAAACCGTAGTAAACATTGCCGGTCGCCGCGACCATCGCGAACGCCGTCGTCGGCAGGAAGCCGCCGAACCAGCCGTTGCCGATGTGGTACGGCAGCGACATCGAGGTGTAGCGGATGCGGCTGGGGAACAGCTCGACCAGCAGCGCCGCGATCGGGCCGTAAACCATCGTCACCAGCAGCGCGAGGAAGGTCAGCAGCATGATCACCCGCGGCTTGTCGATCCGCGCCGGATCGACCTTCTCGGGGTAGCCCGCCTTCGCCAGCCCGGCCTTGAGCTGGCCCTGGTATGCCTTGACCGCCGCAGCGCGCGCCGGACCTTTCAGGCTGCCGACGTCGGGCGCGGTCAGCGTCTGGCCGCCGAGCTGCACCGCCGCCATCGTTCCTGCAGGAGCATCGACATTGTTGTAGCTGACGCCGCCCTTGGCGAGGTACGACTTGGCGATGTCGCAACCGGTGGTGTCGAACTTGTTCTTGCCGACAGGGTCGAACTGGAACGAGCAGCTGTCCTTGTTAGCGACGACGGTCACCGGCGCGCTCGCCTGCGCGGCGGCAAGCGCCGGGTTGGCGGCCTCCGTCAGCGCGGTGAACAGCGGGAAGTAGCTGAGCGCGGCGATGGCGCAGCCGGTCAGGATGATCGGCTTGCGGCCGATCTTGTCCGACAGCCAGCCGAAGAACACGAACGCCGGTGTCGCGATCAGCAGCGCGATGGCGATCAGGATGTTCGTCGTCGCGCCGTCGACCTTGATGGTCTTTTCGAGGAAGAACAGCGCATAGAATTGCCCGGTGTACCAGATCACGCCTTCACCGGCGACGGCACCGAGCAGCGCGATGATCACCCATTTGAGGTTGCCCCATTTGGCGAACGCTTCGGACAGCGGGGCTTTCGAGGTCGTGCCTTCGTCCTTCATCTTCTGAAAGATCGGGCTTTCGCTGAGCTGTAGCCGGATCCACACCGACACGCCGAGCAGCAGGATCGAAACAAGGAACGGCAGCCGCCAGCCCCAGTCGGCGAACGTCGTCTCACCAAGGCTGGTACGCAGACCGATGACGATCAGCAGCGCCGCGAACAGGCCCAGCGTCGCGGTGGTCTGAATGAAGCTGGTGTACAGCCCGCGGCGATTGTTAGGTGCGTGTTCGGCAACGTAAGTCGCCGCGCCGCCATATTCGCCGCCGAGTGCAAGGCCCTGAAGCAGCCGTAGCGCGACGAGAATGATCGGCGCGGCGACGCCGATCTGCTTATAGGTCGGCAACAGACCCACTGCGAAGGTCGATAGCCCCATGATGATGATGGTGACGAGGAAGGTGTTCTTGCGACCGACCATGTCGCCGATCCGTCCGAACACCAGTGCTCCGAACGGCCGCACCGCAAAGCCCGCCGCAAAGGCAGCGAGCGCGAGAATATAGCCAGTAGTGTCGTTGACGCCTGAAAAGAACTTCGTGGCGATGTAGCTGGCAAGCAGCCCGTACAGGTAGAAGTCGTACCATTCGAACACGGTACCGAGCGACGACGCGCCGATGATCAGCCGTTCGCCATGTGTCGCAGAGTGATGTCCGGCAAGTGCCGGCTCGGATATTGTCGCCACCCAGTCCTCCCCAAAAGGTCCTTACGGGAGATAGTTCTCGATTGAGCCGGGCTGGTCAAGCGACATAATGTTACGAATGAACTCGACGGACATTCATGAGAGCGGTGTCACCCTCAGCGATACGGAAATCACTTTTTGCGGGTCTCCTCATAGCACTCGCAGCAGAATTGGCGGAACAGCGCTATTGCCTTAAGCCGCCTCGGCAAGATGCCGCCGGCAGTGTTCGAGGTAGGCAGCCTCGTGCAACGCCACGAGTTCGACGACGTTCGCCCATAGCCACGAAGGCGCGTCGAGCGTTTTCGAGCGGTTTTCGGTCAGCTCACGGCTCCAGGCCTTGCGCTGGTTCGTATCGAGCTGACGGCCGTGCGCCATCCCGACGACGCCACCAAGATAGTGCGCCACGGCCGTCGCGTCTGCCGCTGACAGCCGCGCAATCTCAAGCTTCAGATCCTGCGGCATCAGCTCGCGGACGACAACCGGCTTACCGAGCAGCCGTGCCGCGATCATACGCTCGCCGAGGTTGGGCGACAGTGCCGCCGCTCCGGTGACGACGCGCTCGGCGTTGTCGCGCGGCATGTCGGCGGCGGCAGCGCGCGGCGCAGCGGCGCGGACGGCTTCCTTGATGTCGAGCAGGCAGAGCTGCCCGTGGTGCTTCGGGCCGGTCCTGCCAATTCCGGCGATCGCGGCGTAACGCAGCTGGCCGAGCGAGCTGCAGCCCTTCATCCAGTACGCTGCATCGAGCAGCGCGATCTCGCCGTCACTGATGTCGGACTGCCAAGCGTGCAACCGCGAGACGACCGCAGGGTCGGTCAGCAGCCCGGCCAACGCGCCGCGTTCGTCGTCGCTCAGCGCCCAGTATTTCGGGCCGAGCGGAATTGACGGCGTGATGTCACCGATACGCTCCTTGGCAAGATGCCGCCACTTACGCCGGATCGACAGTTTGAGCAACGACTTGACCGCGTCAGGAGCATCGGCGTCGAGCGTCGCGTGGCCATCGAGCGCCTCGACGTAGCCTGCGATAACGGCCTCGACGATATGCGCGGTGATCGCGCCCGGCAGGTCGAAGCCGCGTGCCGCCGAGGCCAGCGACAACGTCAGCCGGATGATGTCGTGCGCCGGGTTGCCGATGACGGTCTGATCGAGATCGCGGATCTGGATAGCAACATGCCCATGCGCATCGGCGAGCGGCCCGAGGTTGCCGAGGTGGCAATCGCCGCAAATCCAAATCGACGGCCCGTGCGGGATTTTTCCCGAACTGGCCTCGAGCCATTCGTAGAACTTGACCGTGCTGCCGCGCACATAGGCGTGCTGCGACCGCGCCATCTTGCGGTGACGCGTGGCCGTGAGGCGCTGGTTACGGTCGGTGATGTCGATCGCGGTGTCGACCGATTTGCCGCCGATCGTCGTGACTTTGCCCAAATCCGATGCCCTGTAACAATGCTGACCGCTGCTCAACGTTTGGCTTAGGCGGCGGGACCATCGGTAGCGAGCGCACCGGTGTCGCGCTGCCAGCGCGCAAAGATCGCCGTCGGCAACAGCACGCCGCGCGCCTCCTCACGCACGGCCATTTCCCCAGCGGTGATACTGCCTCGCAGATCAGCAAGTGCTTCGCTCAACAACCCGCCGATCGCCAGCGCCGACATGCGGACGGCGTAGACGGTAAGCACCAGGAAGGCGCTGTCGGGCGTCAACAGCTGTCGCGACAGCGCGATCAGCTCGGGCAGCCCGGCGTAAAGCTCCCAGACTTCACCCTCGGGACCGCGGCCGTATTTCGGCGGGTCGAGGATGATGCCGTCGTAATGCTTGCCGCGCCGCACCTCGCGCCGCATGAACTTAATCGCGTCGTCGACCAGCCAGCGCACGGGCGCGGCGTCGAGCTTGCTCAGCCGCTGGTTGTCCTGCGCCGCGGCGACGGCTTTCTTCGACGCATCGACGTGCGTGACGCTGGCTCCGGCCGCGGCGCAGGCGAGGCTGCCGACGCCGGTATAGCCGAACAGGTTGAGGACGCTGGTGGCTAGCCTTAGCTGCGCGCGCATCCAGTCCCAGTGCACCGCCATGTCGGGAAAGAAGCCGAGGTGGCGGAACGGCGTGTTGCTGGCGCGGAAATGAAGGTCGCCGCGGCTCAGCACCCAGCTCGACGGGACGCGAGGTTCGAGCCGCCAGCGGCCGCCGCCGTCCTCGTCGGCGCCGCCGGTGAACTCGCCGTCGGCTTGCCAGTCGAGTGCGGCTGGTGACCACAACGCCTGCGGCTCGGGGCGGATAAAGCGGTATGGGCCGTAGCGTTCCAGCTTACGGCCGTTGCCGCTGTCGAGCAGGCCGTAGTCGGGCCACGGCTCGGCGATCAGCGTTGTGAGGTCATTCACGCCGCGCGCTTCAGCGCCGCCGCACCCACATCGGCGCGCGCCAGCGGTCCGCGCAGCATCGCCGCTCCCGCCGCCCGCACCTGATCGACGCTGCACGCCTCGACCCGCGCGACGATCGCCGCGGGCGTCTCGATCCGGCCGTGCACCAGCAGCTGCCGCGCCAGAAACTCGGCCCAGCCGCCGGGAGCCTCGAGCGCCATCAGCAGCCCGGCGCGGAGCTGCGCCTTGGCGCGCGCCAGCTCGGCAGGTTCGAGCCCGGCAGCGCACTGGGCCAGCACGGTTTCGGCGAGCGCCACTGCCCTGGCCGCGTCGCGCTTGGCGGTCGCCATGTACACCGAGAACAGCCCGATATCGGCGTAGGGCGTCGTGCTCGCATAGACGCTGTACGCCAGCCCGCGCTCCTCGCGCAGCTCCTGAAACAGCCGTGATGACATGCCGCCGCCCGCCGCGGTGGTGAACAGCATCGTCGCGTCGAAATCAGCCGCGTGATAGCCGGGCGCGGCTGTCCCGAGCGTCAGATGCGCCTGCTCGAACTTGCGCCGGTCGTGATGCT
>CAXTTR010000259.1:0-4575 GCA_964247215.1 uncultured Sphingomonadaceae bacterium | reverse complement strand
TGCGCGCGCTGAGCGAGACCTTTCCCGACCTGCCGGTCAGCTTCTCGACCGAGGGACTGGGCGGCTCGCTGCGGCGGTTGCGGAGCGGCTCGGCGGCGCTGGCGATCTGCCTGCTGCTGCCCGACGTCCCCGAAGACATCACCGCCTACCCGCTGCTGCGGGTCGCTATGCAGCCGGTGGCGGCCCCCGGCCATCCCTTGGCAGCGCTGGCGCGCGCCGCGACGCGCGGCGATCTCGAGCCGCACGTCCAGCTCGTACTCTCCGATCCGGTCGATCCAGGCGGGGCAGCCTACGGGCTCTTAAGCGCGCGGCTGTGGCGCTTCGTCGACCTCGGAAGGCGGCTCGACTTCCTGCTCGCCGGGTTCGGCTGGTGCCGGATGCCGGAACATCTCGTCGCGGTATCGATCGCGGCGGGTAAGCTGGTCGCGATCAGAATAGAAGACGATCCGGCACCCGGCGACGGGCTTATCATCTACGCGGCGCACCGGCGCGACCGCGCGCTCGGCCCCGCCGGGCGCTGGCTGCTCGACGGGTTGCGGCAGCGTCTCGCAGTCGCTTGAGCCAACCGAGACTCAGGCGAACGATTGGTTCCGGGCGACGGGCTTCGTGGACCATAAACAGTCGACGATAGGACGTTGAATGTCGGCTTCGACATGGATTTGCGTTACCCGGCCCGCCATCGTGTTCGTCCCTTGATCCAAGGCGAGCTTGGGTGCGCCAAGCGCTCGTGCGGAAGGCCGCGCCTGCAGGCCAGCGCAATCATCCCTGCAGCCACCGTTCCCCAGCCGAGCCGGTACCAGCCTACGCCGTGCGCCCCGCTCAAAGCGGGCGGCAGCGGCGCGCCGGGATAAGTGCCGTACCGGTAGTGCGGGTCCTCCCATCCGAGCTTGTTCAGCGCAAGCGAACCGATCAGGTAGAAAACCATGTATCCCCAACCCGCGAGCTTGTTCGGCGCGAGCGATTGGAAAAACGTCGCCAGCGCGCCCAGCAGCAGCCAGTCATACGTTTGAGGAAAAACGTACCACATGAGGTATGAACGCGGCGCTGGCCAGTGTCCCATGGCAAGCTCGGTCGCGGCTCCCGCTCCGGCGCTCGCCGTCGCTAGCGAAAGCAGCACCAGCGCCAATGCGAGGAACTTGGCGAGGACCAGCACCGCTCCACTGGCGGGGGTCGTCGTGATAAGAGCCTCGACGTTGTGCTCGCGCTCGGCCCAGAACATCTCACCCGTGAAGAACAAGGTGACAACCACCGGCACAAGGCGGAACGAGGTGGCCAGCGCGGCGATCGTCGCCGGCGTTCCGGCTACGCGTAATGCCGCAGCCGCGGCGGCTGCCAAACCCATGATCAGCAGCGCCGCAAACGCTGGGGTCAGGACAATCCGGCGCGCTTCGAACGCAGTCCGCACCGCTATCTGTGTTGCGACGATCATCGACCGAGAAACCCTGGGCGGCAAGGCAGGCGACGATTGCTCCCCGGTGGACTGTTCAGCGCCGTTGCTGCCGCTGGTCGCGCCTGAGCGCAGCCGATTGTGGCGATGTCGGCCTCGCGTCGCCAGCCATGTCCCGAGCCCAACCAGCGCTGCCGCCACCGCAAGCCACAGCGCACGATTGGCCAGCAGTTCACCAGCAAGAGGGGGCCAACTCGCATCCCGCTGCGCCAGGCTCCAACCCAAAGTCGTGCCAGTTACGGCGGCAAAGCCGAATGGTTCAACGATGCCAAGCCCGACGCTCCCGCTCTCGCCCGCAATCCCATAGAGCGTCAGCAGCCCTGCCGCGCCGAGCAGGCACCCGGTCATCGATCGCATCACCCCCGCCAATGTGAAAAACAAGGCAGAGGCAAGCAGGAGGTTAGGCAGCGCGAGTGCGAGGAAAGCAAAAAGGTAACTTTCCACGCGCCCGCTCCCCAGGCCAAATACAACGCCTCCAGCGGCCATCGCCGTAGGTACCGATACAAAGCACAGCAGCACCGCCCCGAATGCGCCCGTAAAACGGCCGAGAGCATAGCTGCCCGGACCGACAGGCGTCGCACGGACAAGGTCTGCAAACCTGGTCGTCTCATCGCGCAGCACCGCTTCGCCGACGAACGCCGCGGCGGTGAAGAGGAAGAACAAGCTCCAGACGAGGTGCGTCCGCACGATCGCCGCCGTCCCGGTACGCGTGCCCTCATTGGCCAGGCCGACGCGCAGCTCATCGATAGCCATCCCGCCCACCACCATTAGCATCGATACGGCGAAGACGATCCAGAAGACTCGCCCGCTTACCTGCTGGCGCAACTCGAGCCATGCGACGCGCGCGATCATCGTGCAATCCCGTTGGGGCGTGCGAGCGCCGCAAAATACGCGTCTTCGAGGGTCGCGGAAATGGGTTCGAAGGCCGGTCCGGGACGATCATCGGCCAGCATTCGCACAATTCGCCGCCCGCCCGACAGCCGCCGCGACAGCAAAGCTGCATCGTTATGGTACGCCTCCACCGGCCCGCGCCACACGCGCCCCTCGAGTGCCGTAGCAAGGGCGATGGGCGCGCCTTGTGCCAGCACCCGTCCTCCTGCAAGCACGGCCACCTTCGCGCACAGATCGGCTACGTCCTCGACGATGTGGGTCGACACGATCACCGTCGCGCGTTCGCCAAGGCCGAACAGCAGTTCATGGAAGCGGTTGCGCTCTGCCGGGTCGAGCCCCGCGGTCGGCTCATCTAGGATCAGCAGATCCGGATCGCCGATCAACGCCTGCGCCACGCCCCAGCGCTGGCGCATACCGCCCGAGAAGGCGGACACGGCTCGACCCCGCACGTCCCATAAGTTCACCAGCCGCAGCAGCCGCTCGGCCGTGTCGCGTCGCTCGCCGCGGCCCGCAACTCCTTTCAGGACGGCGATCTGATCAAAAAGTGCTTCCGCTGGCACGCCGGGGTAGACGCCAAAATCCTGCGGCAGGTAGCCTAGTCGCCGTCGGAGCGACCGAGGGTCCGCGGATGCATCGATAGCATCGAATCGTACGCGCCCCGCCGAAGGCAACTGCAGCGTCGCCGTAACCCGCATCAGCGAGGACTTGCCTGCGCCGTTGGGCCCCAGCAACCCGAACAGCCCGCGACCGATCGACAGGGTCACCTGATCGAGTGCCCGGGTTCCATCGGGATAGGTTTGCGATACAGCGTCGATCTCTAGCATGCGCCTCGGCTCGCCATGTAAGCATCAAACGAACGAGGTCGCCGCTGGCCGCAACGGGCCGGTAGGCCATCGCAATCAGCTGTCGCTGTGAAAGCAATGCTCCGGCCCATAGCGCGTCGACCGGGCTCTTGCTGATGATACCGCCAGCGAAGGTGATCTGTTCGGGCGCTGCAGAGCCGATTACCAGATTAAAGGTCGTCGACTTGCCAACGCGGGTGGTGATGCCTTCCTCGATGGGCCCGGCGTCTCGTCCCGCTGCGATCGCGTCGATTTTCGCCCCGCCCGCTTCGGAGAGGTCGGGTAAAGTGATGAGCCGGACCTGCACCCGATCGGCGACGATGAACGGGCTGGCAAAGGCAGGCAGGTGTTTCAGACCCGAGCCATCCGCAATCGGATTATTCGTAATTTGCGGTGGCGGAGGAGAATCTGGATACGAAGAAAACATCGGCAGTGAGCCGCTTAGCACAAGAAGTCCGAGGCTGGTCAGGCCCGAAAGCGCATCGAGGTTTTCGATGTTGTTCCCGTCGAGAACAAGCGATTAAAGCAAGGTCAATCCCTGAATCGGCCCGATATCGCGAATCTTGTTCTGTTTAAGATTGAGCACGACGGGTCCAGCAAGGCTGCTGACAGCGGCGATGTCGGTAAGGACATTGCGCTCGCCATCGATTCCTACAAGGCGGGAGAAGGTCTCAAGACCGGACAGATCGGTGAGCCGATTGTCTGCCAAACTGATTGTCCCCAATGGACAGCATGTAAGACGATTACCCTGTTATCTAGTCGCAACGCGACGCTTATGTCTGCCGTGAAGGAGATCAATCATGGCAGACACGAAGCGGATCGCGATCGTCACCGGCGGCAGCCGCGGCCTGGGACGCAGTACGGTGCTCGCCCTCGCCGGGCGCGGCATAGACAGCATTCTCACGTACAATTCGGCCGCCAGCGAGGCGGATAAGGTGGTCGGCGCGGTCGAGAAAGCGGGTGCCAAGGCCGTTGCGCTGAAGCTCGATACCGGGACGGTCAGTTCGTTCGATGGTTTCGTGGAGCAGGTCCGGCAAGCGTTGTCGACGCTGGGCGCCGACCGGTTCGACTATCTCGTCAACAACGCCGGCATGTCCGACCACACCAAGTTCACCGAACTGACCGAGGATGTGCTGGACCGCATCTACGCGGTGAACTTCAAGGGCGTGGTGTTCCTGACACAGAAGCTGCTGCCGCTCATCAACGACGGCGGCCGGATCATCAACATCTCGACCGGGCTGACGCGCTTCACCACGCCCGACACCATCCCCTATGCATCGCTCAAGGGCGCGGTCGAGGTGTTCACCCACTACATGGCCAAGGAGCTTGGCCCGCGTGGGATCACCGTCAACGCCGTGGCGCCCGGCGCCATTCAGACCGACTTCAGCGGCGGCG
>CAXTTR010000258.1:0-4582 GCA_964247215.1 uncultured Sphingomonadaceae bacterium | reverse complement strand
GCATATTGGACCGCGAACTAGTGCCCGATGCCGCGGCTGGCTCCAACAATGACGACGCTCGGCATGATTCAATTCCAATAAGTCTGACGCTCGCCAAGCTAATGCCGTATGGAGCGGCGGCGTCAGTCGCGGCGCGTAGGGATCAGACATGGGAGTTTGGCGGACGCTGCTCGGCACCGCGGCGGGGCTGGTGCTCGGCGGGCCACTCGGCGCACTCGCGGGAGCGGCGGCGGGCGGCGCTGCCGACATTGCGGTGTCGCGCATGGTTTCGCCCGAGCGCGCGCAGGTGGCGTTTACCATCGCCGCGATCGCGCTCGCCGCCAAGATGGCGCGCGCCGACGGCGTCGCGAGTGCGCCCGAGTTCGCCACCTTCGAGCGGCTGTTCCGCGTGCCCGAAGCCGAGCGCGCCAATGCCACGCGATTTTACGACTTCGCCAAGCGCTCAACCGCCGGATTCGAGGCTTATGCTTCCCAAGCCGCAATGCTGCTAGGTCCGGGGTCGCCGGTACTCGAAGACCTGCTCGAGGCGCTGCTGATGATTGCGGTCACGGACGGCATCCACCCGGCCGAGCTGACCTACCTCGACACCGTCGCGGCGCGGTTCGGCTTCAGCGAAGCGGACTATGCGCGCATCCGGGCCCGCTATATCGCGCCAGGGGCCGACGACCCGTACGTCGTGCTCGGCGTGACGCCCCGAGCCGATGCGGCCCAGTTACGCGCGGCGTATCTCAAGCTGGTCAAGGCGTACCACCCCGACCGGCATTATGCCGACGGTACTCCGGCCGAGTTCATCCACGTCGCCGAGGCGCGGATGGCGGCGATCAACGCGGCCTATGCATCGGTGACGAAAGGGTGAGACTCCGCCACATCGCGCTCGTCGCGCTCGTCGACATCATCTGGGCGGTCAACATCGTCGCCGTCAAAGTCTCGGTCGACGCCGTCCGTCCGCTCGCGGCGAACATGCTGCGCTATGCAATCGTGCTGGTAGTCTGCCTGCCGTGGCTGCGCTGGCTGCCAGGGCGGATGCGGCTGGTGCTTGTTACCGGAGTGATCGCGGGCGCGCTGTTCATGGCGCTCGGCGGGCTGTCGTATGCAGTGTCGGACAATGTCTCGGCGCTGGCGGTGGCGGGGCAGCTCGGGGTGCCGTTCAGCTTGTTGCTGGCGATCGTCTTCTATCACGAGCGCATCCGCTGGATCCGCATGACTGGCATAGCGCTGTCGTTCGCGGGCGTGCTGGTAATGGCGTTTGACCCGCGTATTTTCGACGAGCGGCTCGGGCTGCTGCTTACCGCGGCGGCATCGTTGTGCTGGGCGGCGGGCAGCCTGCTGTTTCGCAGGCTCCCCGGTATTCACGTGCTGACGCTGCAGGGCTGGCTCGCGTTGGTCAGCCTGCCGGTGCTCGGCATTGCCAGCCTGATCTTCGAACCCGAGCAATTGATGCACTTGAATGCGGTGCCGCTCAACGTCTGGGGCTGGATCGGCTATTCGGCGATTGCATCGTCAATCATCGGACATGGCGGCATGGCGTATCTGTTCCAGCGCTACCCGGTGTCGGTGGTCGCACCGCTGACGCTGCCGACGCCGCTGCTGTCGGTGATCGTCGGCGTCGCGGTATTCAAGACGCCGGTCGGCGTGCCGCTGGTGATAGGCGGCCTGCTGACCTTGGCAGGGATCGCGATCATCACGCTGCGGACCGCGAACGCGCGCGAGGCCGAGGTGCTGGCGTGACAGTCATCGAGCGCGCCAGCCCAAACTTTGACGTGCGGCTGCTGCCAATCAGCATGATCGTGCTGCACTACACCGGCATGCAGAGCGCCGCCGCCGCGCTCGACCGGCTTGCCGATCCGGCGGCGAAGGTATCAGCGCACTATGTCGTCGCCGAGGACGGGCAGGTCGTCCGCATGGTCGCCGAAGACGACCGCGCGTGGCACGCGGGGCGCAGCTATTGGCGCGGCATCACCGACGTGAACAGCGCCAGCGTCGGCATGGAGATCGTCAACCCCGGCCACGAATTCGGCTATGTGCCGTTTCCGGAACCGCAGATGGACGCGGTGGTCGCACTGGTCGCGGGCATCGTCGAGCGCTACCGCATCGCGCCCGCAATGGTTGTCGGCCACAGCGATATCGCGCCCGCGCGCAAGGACGACCCCGGCGAGCTGTTCGACTGGCCGCTATTAGCGCGCGCAGGCTTGGCGCTGCCGACACCCCCGCCGAAGCTCGATCCGGGCTGGACCGATGCGGGATTCGCCGCAGCGCTGCACCGGTTCGGGTATGATGTCGATGATCCGAAGGCGGCGGTAGTGGCGTTCCAGCGGCGGTTCCGGCCGCGCGATATCGGGGGTGTGGTGGATGCCGAGTGCCGAGGTATCCTGTTCGAGCTACTGCGCTAACCGATCCTCCCCCGTCTTCGGGAAAGACCAAAGCCTACCGCGGACCAACTTCCAGATATGCCGTATGCACCTTATCGCCGCCCAGTCCCTCGGGTAGATTCAACCGGCCTTTCTTGACGACTTCGCCCGGCTTCGGCGGTGTCGCTGTCGAGTCGCTGCGCGCGTGGCGCGTGGCCCCGCCGCTTTCACCAGCATCGCCGCCGTGATGACGACCGCCGCCCCGGCCGCTGCCGTCGGCGTCGCCGCCCATGCCGCCGCTGCCAATGCCCCCATTGCCCATACCGCCGCCGCTGATCTGCGCCGCAAGTGGGACCGCTGCTATTCCGGCCAGTGCTAGCACTAACGCCATCATCAATATCTGCCGCATATTATTCTCCTAAGCCGCGGCCCATTACGGCGCGCGCGCGCGGCTTGGCAAGCCGGAGCGCACCGCGTACACCCTCGCTCAGGCCAGAGGATCGGACGGTCGCCGCCGTGCTTGCTACGGGGGAGGAAAGTCCGGGCTCCACGGAACGACGGTGCCGGATAACGTCCGGCGGGGGCGACCCCAGGGAAAGTGCCACAGAGAGCAGACCGCCCCGGCGTGCCGGGGTAAGGGTGAAAGGGTGCGGTAAGAGCGCACCGCGCGAGCGGCAACGTGAGCGGCACGGTAAACCCCACCGGGAGCAAGACCAAATAGGGGCGGCGCGTAGCAGCGCAAGCTGAGACAGGGCAGGAACCGGCCCAGTCGCCCGGGTTGGTTGCTGGAGGCGGATGGCAACATCCGTCGTAGAGGAATGGCCGTCCACGGGGAGCAATCCCCCGGACAGAACCCGGCTTACAGATCCTCTGGCCTACTCTGCCAATCCTCTCCCGTAAGGACGAGAGAGGACTGGCAAGCGTCGTGGTAAAGAGGCAAGGTCGAGGTATCGAGGAGACTAACGATGCGCGCCTGCTTGCTGCTCCCAGCCCTGCTGGCTGCTGCTCCCGCCGCTGCTACCGGCTGCGAGCAGCTTCGCGCGGTGAAACTCCCAATAGTGGAGATCAACAGCGCTCGCACGATTGCTAAAGGCCAGACCCCGCCGTGGATCGCACCTGACCTCATTATTCCGTCCGACGTAACATACTGCGAGGTACGAGGCGCAGCGCACCCCACCGCGGACTCGGACATTCGCCTCGAGCTGTGGATACCGGCAGGCGCGGCATGGAACGGCAAGTTCCTGCAGGTCGGCAACGGCGGGCTGGCCGGCAAGATTCCGTACGGTACGATGCTGCTCGGGCTGGCGAAGGGCTATGCGGTCGCTGGGACCGATGACGGCCATCAGACCGTCGACAATGCCGACGCCCGCTGGGCGCTCGGTCATCCCGAGAAGGTCGTCGATTTCGGTTGGC
This sequence comes from uncultured Sphingomonadaceae bacterium, assembly GCA_964247215.1. Classification (GTDB taxonomy): domain Bacteria; phylum Pseudomonadota; class Alphaproteobacteria; order Sphingomonadales; family Sphingomonadaceae; genus Polymorphobacter_B. The sequence goes on along the minus strand of CAXTTR010000258.1, from coordinate 821 downwards.
GCGCGGTCAAATCGACGACCGATGCGGCCAAGGCGATCCTGGCGGCGTATGGCGGCAAGCCGTCGAAATCGTACTTCTTCGGCTGCTCCGACGGCGGTCGCGAAGCGCTGATGACCGCGCAGCGCTATCCCGCCGACTTCGACGGCATCGTCGCGGGCGCGCCAGCATGGCCGTGGACGCGGATGCTCGCCACCGGCGGTAAACTCACACTGGCGACGCTCGACCCGGCAACTGCGCTGCCGCCGGCAAAGTTGCCCGCGCTGCAAGCGGCGGCGCTGGCAGCATGCGGCGGCGGCAGGAGCTACATCGCCGACCAGCGCAGCTGCCACTTCGATCCCGGTGTGATCGCCTGCAAAGGCGCCGAAACCGACCAGTGTCTGACCAAGGCCCAGCTCAAGACCGTGCGGCTGTTCTACAACGGCGTCCGCGATCCCGGCACCGGCGCGAAGCTGCCCGGATTGCGGCCCGGAGCCGAGGCGGCCGACCATAGCTGGCGCGACTGGGGCATCGCCACCGTTCCCGGCGACCACAGCCGCGCCGAGGCGGTGGGTTTTACCTGGAATTACTTCGCCTTCATGGTCAAGGGTGACCCCAAGTTCTCGGTGGCGTCGCTGACCGACGCCGACATCGCGGCAAGCGAGCGCCAGCTCAGCGGCACGCTCGACGCCGCCTCGCCCGACTTGAGCGCTTTCAAGGCGCGCGGCGGCAGGCTCATTCAATACCATGGTTGGAACGACCCCGCGATCCCGCCCGGCTACAGCCTTAACTACTACCGTAATGTACAGGCGCGAATGGGACCGGGTGGCGACTTCTACCGGCTG
>CAXTTR010000257.1:0-4588 GCA_964247215.1 uncultured Sphingomonadaceae bacterium | reverse complement strand
CTTCAATATCGTGCTTTATCCCGAAGTCGCCGACACCGCGGCACGCTGGCTGGAGAAGACGTTCCGGCAACCGGCGGTCCGCACCGTGCCGATCGGCTACAGCGCGACTTGCGATTTCGTCAGGGAAGTAGCGGCGCTGACCGATATCGATGCTGCACCTTTGCTGCGCAGCAATACATCGCGGCTGCCCTGGTACTCGCGTTCGGTCGACTCGACTTACCTGACCGCCAAGCGCGTCTTCATCTTCGGTGATGCAACGCACGCCATCGCCGCCGCACGCGTCGCCTCGGAGGAGCTCGGCTTCGAGGTCGTGGGGCTGGGCTGCTACAACCGCGAGTTCGCGCGCGACCTGCGCAACGCCGCGAAGAAATACGATGTCGAGCCGCTGATCACCGACGACTATCTTGAAGTCGAAGACGCCATCACGCGGCTGCAGCCCGAGCTGGTGCTCGGCACGCAGATGGAGCGCCACATCGCCAAGCGGCTGCGCATCCCGTGCGCGGTGATCTCGGCCCCAGTGCACGTGCAGGATTTTCCGGCGCGCTACTCGCCGGTGATGGGCTTCGAGGGTGCCAACGTGCTGTTCGACAGCTGGGTTCATCCGCTGACGATGGGGCTCGAGGAGCACCTGCTGACGATGTTCCGCGACGACTTCGAGTTCAACGACGCGGCCGGGGCGTCGCATCTGGGCAAGACCAGTACGCTCTCGGATGCCGCTCAACTGCCCGCTCCAGTCCCCGCCAACGACATTGAGTGGACCGCCGACGCGCAAAAAGAACTCGCTAAAATCCCGTTCTTCGTGCGCGGCAAGGCGCGCCGCAATACCGAAAAGTTCGCCCACGAACGCGGACTCGCCGCGATCAGCATCGAGACGCTGTATGACGCCAAGTCACACTTCGCGCGCTGACGCCTCGCCCGACCGCAGCGCGCCGTTGCGCGTCGTCGTGGTGACGCTCGACAACCATCTCGCCGGAGCCGCCGACCGGGCCGCGGCGACGCTGGCGCGCGACTATCCGGGGCTGACGCTCGATTTCCACGCCGCCGCCGACTGGGAGATGTCGCCGGCGCGGTTGGACGAATGCCGCGCCGACATCGCCCGCGGCGACATCATCATCGCGACGATGATGTTCCTCGACGACCACATCAAGGCGGTGCTGCCCGCGCTGACCGCGCGCCGCGACAGCTGCGATGCCATCGTCGGCGCGATGAGCGACGCGAGCATCGTCAAGCTGACCCGGCTCGGCGATTACCGGATGGGCAAACCCGCCAAGGGCCCGCTGGCGCTGCTCAAGAAGCTACGCGGCTCGTCGAAGCCCGGCACCTCGTCGTCGGGATCGGGGCAGATGGCGATGTTGAAGCGCCTGCCCAAGATCCTGCGCTTCATCCCGGGTACCGCGCAGGACGTCCGCGCCTACTTCCTGACGCTGCAATACTGGCTGGCGGGGTCGGATGAAAACTTCGCCAACCTCGTGCGCAACCTCGTCGACCGCTACGCCGACGGCCCGCGCCGGGGCTTGCGCGGGGTCGCGGCAGCGGCTGCACCGGCCGATTATCCCGAGGTCGGCGTCTATCACCCGCGGCTGCCCGCGCGCATGGCCGAGCGCGCCGACGTGCTGCCGCGCCCCGCTGTCCGCGAAACGGGAACCGTCGGGCTGCTGATCCTGCGCAGCTATGTGCTCGGCAGCGACACCGGCCATTATGACGGCGTCATCGCCGCGTTTGAGGCGCGCGGGCTTAGGGTCATCCCGGCTTTCTCGGCGGGACTCGACGCGCGCCCGGCGATCGACGCTTTCTTCATGAATGACGGCAAGCCCGTCATCGACGCGATGGTGTCGCTGTCGGGGTTCAGCCTCGTTGGCGGCCCGGCGTACAACGACTCAGCCGGTGCTGCCGCCGTGCTGGCCAAGCTCGACGTGCCCTACCTCGCCGCACACCCGCTCGAGTTCCAGACATTGCAGGCGTGGGGTGCTGCCCGGCAGGGCCTGCTACCGCTCGAGGCGACGATGATGGTGGCAATCCCCGAGCTCGACGGCGCGACCGTGCCGACAGTATTCGGCGGCCGCTCGGAGGGCACCGGGGCGGCCTGCACCGGCTGTGCACGGGGTTGCAGCTTCCCCGCGACCGCAGGCAGCCGCGTCATGCAGCCGTGCCCCGAGCGCGCCGCGGCGCTCGCCGATCGCACGCTCAAGCTGATCGCGCTGCGCCAAGCCGAGCGTGCCACCCGCAAGGTCGCGCTGGTCATCTTCAACTTCCCGCCGAACGCCGGCGCGGTCGGCACTGCGGCGTATCTCGCGGTGTTCGCCAGCGTTTACAACACGCTCGCCCGCCTCAAGGCCGAGGGCTATGCGGTCGAGCTGCCCGCCGGCGTCGACGCGTTGCGCGACGCGATCCTGATCGGCAATGCGGCGCGCTTCGGGGCCGATGCGAATGTCGCCGTGCGGGTCGCCACCGACGACCATGTCCGCCGCGAGCCGTATCTTACCGAGATCGAGGCGCAATGGGGACCCGCGCCGGGCCGCAGCCTCGCCGATGCACGCGGCATCAACATACTCGGCGTGCAGTTCGGCAACGTCTTCGTCGGCGTCCAGCCGCCGTTCGGCTATGAAGGCGACCCGATGCGGCTGCTGTTCGACGGCACGTTCGCGCCGACGCACGCGTTCAGCGCTTTCTACCGCTGGCTGCGTGAGGACTTCGGCGCGCATGCGGTGCTGCACTTCGGCACCCACGGCGCGCTCGAGTTCATGCCGGGCAAGCAGGCCGGGCTGTCGGCGAAATGCTGGCCCGACCGGCTGATCGGCGACCTGCCGAACTTCTACCTCTACGCGTCGAACAACCCGAGCGAGGGGACGATCGCCAAGCGCCGCTCGAACGCGACGCTGCTGAGCTACATGACGCCGCCGATCACGACCGCCGGGCTGTACAAGGGGCTGCTCGACCTAAAGGCGACGCTCGACCGCTACCGCGCGACGCTGCCCGAGTCGGCCAACGAGCGGGCGCTGCTGGCGCTGCTGATCCAGGAGCAGGGGGCGGCCGTCGATCTTGTGGCGGTCGAGCCGGTGTGGGGCGATAACGCGGCGGCGGAAATCGCGGCATTGTCAGCGCGGGTGTACGAGGTCGAGGCGGCACTGATCCCGCACGGCTTGCACGTCGTCGGTCAGGGCTGCAGCGCCGCCGAGCGCGCCGACCTGCTGTTCGCCATTGCAACCGCTCGCGGCGCGACCGTCATGCACGCCGAGATCGAGGCGGTGGTCGCCGGGTCGCCGCCTGCGGGCGAGCTGTTCGTCGACCTCGCCGCGATTGACGACAAGCTCGCGGTCGATAGCGAGCTCGACGCGCTCGTCGCGGCATTGGACGGGCGCTACATCGCTCCGGCCCCTGGCGGCGACTTGCTGCGGACGCCCGCGGTGCTGCCGACCGGGCGCAATATCCACGGCTTCGACCCGTTCCGCATCCCGAGTGCCTTCGCCTGCGCCGAGGGCACACGCGCTGCGGCGCTGCTCGTCGAGCGCCACCTCGCGGACGGGGCGGCGGCACCGGAGTCGATCGCGATGGTGCTGTGGGGCACCGACAACCTGAAGACCGAAGGCGCGCAGATCGCGCAGGTGCTGGCGCTGATGGGCGCGCGGCCGCGCTTCGACGGCTACGGCCGGCTTTGCGGGGCCGAGCTGATCCCGTTGGCCGAGCTAGGCCGCGCGCGGATCGACGTCGTTGTCACGCTGTCGGGCATATTCCGCGATCTGCTGCCGATGCAGACGCGGATGATCGCCGAGGCGGCATATCTCGCCACCGTTGCCGATGAGCCTGTCGCGCAGAACTTCATCCGCAAGCACAGCCTCGCGCACGCCGCCAAGCTCGGCTGCGACCTCGACACCGCTGCCCTGCGCGTCTTCTCGAACGCCGAGGGTGCTTACGGGGCGAACGTCAACATGATCATCGACGCCGGCGTCTGGTCCGACGGCGACGAGCTGGCCGACGCTTACGAGACGCGCAAGGGCTTCGCCTACGGCCGCGCCGGGGCACCGGTCCGCCACGCGGCAATGTTGAGCAGCAATCTCGCCGTCGTCGACCTGACGTACCAGAACCTCGATTCGGTCGAACTCGGCGTCACCTCGGTCGATCAATATGTCGACAGCCTCGGTGGTATCAGCCGCTCGATCACCCGCGCCAAGGGTAGCGCCGCACCGGTCTATATCGGCGATGCGACGCAGGGCGAGGCCAAGGTCCGCACGCTCGGCGAGCAGGTCGCGCTCGAAACCCGCACGCGGATGCTCAACCCGGCGTGGACCGAGGGCATGCTCAAGTCGGGGTTCGAGGGCGTCCGCCAGATCGAGGTGCACGTCACCAATACGATGGGCTGGTCGGCGACCACCGGCGACGTCGCGCCGTGGGTGTATCAGCGGATCAGCGAGACGTACGTGCTCGACGGCGCGATGCGAGCGCGCTTGGCCGATCTCAACCCCAAGGCGGCGATGCGCGTCGCCAGCCGCCTGCTCGAAGCCAACGACCGCAACTTCTGGAGCCCCGACGCAGCGACGCTCGCCGCGCTGCGCGATGCCAGCGACGATCTCGAAGACCGGCTCGAGGGCGT
>CAXTTR010000256.1:0-4596 GCA_964247215.1 uncultured Sphingomonadaceae bacterium | reverse complement strand
CCCTTGGTCAGCGCCGCGCCGATGTCCTCGAAGCCCTTTTCGGGAGCCCAATAGCCGCGGTCCCACAGCATGACGGTACCGCCGCCGTATTGTCCCTTGGGGATCGTACCCTCGAAGTCGCCGTAGTCGAGCGGGTGGTCCTCGACCTCGACCGCCATGCGCTTGTCGTGCGGGTCGAGCGACGGCGCGCGCGGTACCGCCCATGAGCGGAAGGTGCCCTCATATTCAAGCCGCAGGTCGAAATGCAGCCGCGTGGCGTCGTGCTTCTGGATGACGAAGCGCAGCGCCGCCGAAGGCACCACCTTGGCATGCTCGCCCGACGGCTCGGCGGTCGCCGAGAAGTCGCGCATCTGCTGATATGTGGCGAGCTTGGTGGCGGCCATCGGAACTCCGGCGTCGGTTGCGGAGCGTCAACGATCATTTCGCGTCCAAGCTCCGAAGAACCGACGCGAAGCTGGCATCATCCAGAACGGCCCTCGACATCCCGCTGCCCCAGCGGAAGCTGGGGTCCACCTCGCCACCGGCTCGATCGTGCCCGGTCGTGGACCCCAGCTTTCGCTGCGGCAGCGGGTTGCCGTCTGCAATTGTGTAACCAACAACCTCAAGCTGAGTGAGTCCTTTTGAATCTTAGCGCGTTGTCCGGCGAAGGAGAACAAGTCATGAATCACGACGCCGCCGAGACCCGCCGTTTCAGCGTCCATGCCCGCCATGTCGACCATCATCATGCCCGCGTTCTCGAAGAAGCGTCGTTCGAAGCGGCGGCGGTCGCGTATGTCGAGGATTTCCATCCCGCCGTCGACGCCGACAACGAGGTCAGCGTCATCGTTCGCGACGTCGCCAACGGTCACCAGCACTGCTTCAAGATCAACATCGACTCGGGCGAAACCGCACCCTGCGGGTAAGCCGCGGGTCCGATCGAACGAATCCGCCCGTCACCCGTTGACCCACCTCGAAACGCCGCTCCGGCGTGGCAACAGGGGTTCGACATGGCGTACCGTCCGAGCTGGCAAGGTCATCTGAAGCTGTCGCTCGTCACCTGCCCGGTGGCGCTCTACACCGCGACCAATGCCGGCGGCGACGTGCACTTCAACCTGATCAATCCCGCCACCAACAACCGCATCAAGATGATCACCACCGATCCCGATACCGGGCCGATCGAGCGGTCGTCGCTGGTCAAGGGCTATGAGGTGTCGAAGGGCGAGTACATCCTGCTGACCGACGAGGAGATCAAGTCGGTCAAGCTCGAGAGCACCAAGACGATCGACATCGAGCGCTTCGTCGCCGGTGACGAGATCGACCGGCTGTACTGGGACAATCCCTATTATCTCGCGCCCGACGGCAAGCTGGCGCAGGAGGCGTTCGGCGTCATCCGCACCGCCATGGAGAAATCCGGCCAGATCGCGCTCGGGCGCATCGTCATGGCGACGCGCGAGCGCATTCTGGCACTGGAACCGCGCGGCAAGGGCATCCTCGCCTACACGATCCGCTCCGACGCCGAAGTCCGCAAGCCCGACGAAATCTTCGCTGGGATCAGCGACGCCGCCGCCGACCCGGGCATGATCGCCATCGCCGAGAAGATTATCGAGCAGCAGGAAGGCCCGTTCGACCCGAGCCAGTTCGTCGACCGCTATGAGGAGGCGCTGAAAGCGCTGATCGAGGAAAAGAAGAAGGGCCATGTTCCGGCTGCCGCGCCCGAGCCCGAGAACACCAACGTCATCGACCTGATGGCGGCGCTACAGGCGAGCTTGCGGGGCAAGGACAAGCAGGCTGCGCCGGCCACGAAGGGCAAGGCGGCGAACGACAAGGCACCGGCGGCGAGCGCCAAGCCCGCGGCGAAGGCGGCACCGGCGAAAGCTGCGCCGGCAAAGGCATCTCCGGCCAAGGCCGAACCGGCTAAGCCGAGAGCGCGCAAGGCGGGCTAAGCGTGGGTTTCCAGCACTTGTAGAGCCACTAATCATCCGCTTCCCCAGCGTAAGCTGGGGTCCAGGACCGGGTACTATCCCGCCCTGTCGTGGACCCCAGCCTACGCTGGGGAAGAGGGTTACATCGTATAAGAAAAGTCAGTCGCTGCCGCCCAGCTTGCGATAGGCCTGCCGCGCCTCGACCACCGCCGCTGTGGCGCGCTTGCGAGCATCGACATACGCCACCTGCGCCGCCGCACGCTCGACATCGAGCTGCTCCTGCCGTCGCCGTAGCTCCGCCTCCTCGCGCTTGCGGTCCTCGTCGACCTGGCGCAGCGCCGTTTCGGCCGCGCCTAGCGCACTCCGGTCGGGCGCTGGCTTGGCAGGCTTCGGCGAAGCCGGCGCAGGCTTCGCAGCTGCCCGCACTTCCGGCTTCGCCCGCTCGGGAGCGTCGGGCACCGCCGGCAGTCCGGTCGGGTTCAACTCGAACGGGTCGCTCGACCCAACCACCCGCCGCAGCGGCACCTCGGGGTTGGCGAGCGCCGCCGCGACCGCTTGCTCATCCCCGGTGACGCGCGCCTGGCCGTTGGCAAACAGGTCCTGCTTGACGCCCCACGCCCGCAGCGCCGCGGGCATGCTCGGCGCGGCGACGACGGTGTCGTAGAAGCCGATCTGCGCCTGGAAGACTTTCAGCTTGCGGCTGGTCGGCTTGGCCATCGTCTGTGCCCTAGATGTCACAAACACCAGACGCAACAAGGGCGTGCACGTGATGCTGCCGAAGGCGGTATTCGCGGGGGGGGGGGGCGGATGAGCCCGGCCGGGATCATCATCGCTTTGCCATATTCAGCCGCTGCCCCAGCGAAAGCTGGGGCCCATGTCCGGGCAGCATCGTTCCCGTGGCGAGGTGGACCCCAGCTTTCGCTGGGGCAGCGGAATTTGTGGGACGACTGACGTGCGAGCGAACTTCAGGACGCGTCACCGTCTACGGGTAAGGTGAAGCGGTGCGACGGGATCAGCAACCGGAGGAACGACGGGGATTCGAACCCCGGACAGGTTGCCCTGAACACGCTTTCCAGGCGTGCGCCTTAAACCACTCGGCCATCGTTCCGTACCGGTGCGACGCCGTAGCAGGCAGTAGTTGCAGCGACAAGCGGGCCGTGCTCTCCTGGCTTGACGGGAGAACGCGGCCGCGCGTGCTAGGCGTTCACCAGGGGCTCACCACCCGGCGCGCTCTCACCCGCCGGATCATCGCCGTTAGCGGCATCGGTGACGACCGGTCCGCCGCCAGCCTTGCCCTTCTTGCGCTTCCGCCGCGGTGCCGCGGGCGTCATCTCGAACGTCAGTGCCTTGTCCTTGACCGCGACGTTGACCTCGCCGCCGTGGACGAGCTTGCCGAACAGCAGTTCCTCGGCCAACGGCTGCTTGATCTTCTCCTGGATCAGGCGGGCCAGCGGCCTGGCACCGTACAGCTTGTCGTAACCGCGCTCGATCAGCCAGGTCTTCGCTTCGTCGGTCAGCGCGATATGGACGTCGCGCTCGGACAGCTGGAGTTCGAGCTGGATGATGAACTTGTCGATGACGCGCATCACCACCGACGGCGGCAGATAATCGAACGCGACGATCGCATCGAGACGGTTGCGGAATTCGGGCGTGAACATCCGCTTGATCGCCTCCTCGTCCTCGCCCTCGCGGCCCGACGCGCCGAAGCCGACCGCCTCGCGTGCCATGTCCGAGGCCCCCGCGTTGGTCGTCATGATCAGGATGGTATTCCTGAAATCGACGGTCTTGCCGTGGTGGTCGGTGAGCTTGCCGTTATCCATGACCTGCAGCAGGATGTTGAACAGGTCGGGGTGCGCCTTCTCAATCTCGTCGAGGAGCAGCACGCTATGCGGCTGCTGGTCGACGGCATCGGTCAATAAGCCGCCCTGGTCGAACCCGACATAGCCCGGAGGCGCACCGATCAAGCGGCTGACGCTGTGCCGCTCCATGTACTCCGACATGTCGAAGCGGGTCAGCGGAATGCCGAGGATCGACGCGAGCTGGCGCGCCACCTCGGTCTTGCCGACACCGGTCGGGCCGGAGAACAGGTAGTTGCCGATCGGCTTGTTCGGCTCGCGCAGGCCGGCGCGGCTGAGCTTGATCGCCGAGGCGACGCGCTCGATCGCCTTGTCCTGCCCGAAGACGACGCGCTTGAGGTCGGCTTCCAGCGTCGCCAGCGCCATCTTGTCGTCGGTCGACACCGACTTCGGCGGGATGCGCGCCATGGTGGCGATGACCGCCTCGATCTCCTTGACGCCAATGACCTTCTTGCGCTTGTTCAGCGGTACCAGCATCTGCGACGCGCCGCTCTCGTCGATGACGTCGATCGCCTTGTCGGGCAGCTTGCGGTCGTTGATATAGCGCGAGCTCAGCTCGACCGCGGCCTTGATCGCCTCGGGGGTGTACTTGAGCTGGTGGTGCTCCTCATAGCTCGGGCGCAGCCCCATCAGGATCTTGATGGTGTCCTCGACCGTCGGCTCGTTGACGTCGATCTTCTGGAAGCGCCGCAGCAGCGCGCGGTCCTTCTCGAAGTGGTTGCGGAATTCCTTGTACGTCGTCGAGCCGATGCAGCGGATCGCGCCGCTGGACAGCGCCGGCTTCAGCAGGTTCGAGGCGTCCATGGCACCGCCGCTGGTCGCGCCCGCGCCGATGACGG
>CAXTTR010000255.1:0-4608 GCA_964247215.1 uncultured Sphingomonadaceae bacterium | reverse complement strand
CCGTCGACCAGTGCGCGCGGGCGGCCGAGCAGGATGCCGATCAGGACGGCGGCGTCGCGCGTGTCGTCAACATCGACCGTGTCCGGCCGGCGGGCGACAGCCTGCGCGTTTTCGGCACGTTGCGGATCGACCACGGCTATGATGCCTACCGCGTCGCGGCACGCCCCGATCACACAAGCTTCGATTGTACCGTGAGTTACGGACAGATCACCCGGCTGCGGCTGGGCTGAGGATGAGCAAGGGTATTCAGATGACGTTGAAGGCATTGGCTGCCGCGGCGCTGCTTGGCGTGGCGGCAAACGCGGCGATGGCAGCGCCGTCACTATCGGGGGAGGAGCAGATCGCCCGCGCGCTCGACGGACGCGTCGCGGGCAAGCCGACCGATTGCATCTATCAGCGCGACATCCGGTCGACGCGCATCATCGACCGGACCGCTATCCTGTACGAGATGAACAATGGTACGATCTACCTCAACCGGCCGACTTCGGGCGCTTCGTCGCTCAACAACAATTACGCGTTGATCACCGACACGCACTCGTCGCAGCTGTGCACGATCGACATCGTCCGGCTGTACGACTTTGTCTCGCGCTTCGAGACTGGCTCGCTCGGGCTTGGGCCGTTCGTGCCTTATCTGAAGCCAGCTAGCGTCCGGTAATGCCACTTCGACGAGCGGCATCGGCCGGATAAGGATATCCGGCGCTGACGTAATAAATAGTTCATAGTGCCAGCAGTGCCGCTAAGGACTTGGTCAAGAAGCAGCACGGTCCCGCCAACTAATGTCATCACTTCCACCGGCCGTCAGCGCCGCTATTCCGGACCGCTGGCTGGTCGGCGCCACTGCCGTGACGCTCGTCGCAGTGGCCGCGCTGCTGCTGTATTCCGGGCTGACCGTCGACCCGCGCGGCAGCATGGTCGCGCTGGTGTCGATCGGCGGCTTGCTGCTTGTCCGCTGGATGTACGGCTTCGACCCGGCCCCGCGCATCCGCCACCGGATCGCGCGCGCCCTCGCCGAATATGTCGGGCTGGCATCGGCGGTAGCGCTGTTCGGCGCGGTCGCCAGCTACCCTGACGCCGCCGGCAGCAGCGGCTTTGTCGACGCAAGGCTGCAGTCGATCGATGCGGCGCTCGGGTTCGACTGGCTGGCATGGTACCGGTTCGTCGTCGCGCATCCGCTGCTCCAGCTGAGCGGGCGCATTGCTTATGCAGCTGTATTCTTGACGCCGCTGGTGCTGCCCGGCCACGAAGCTTACGCTGGCCGCAAAGCCGAAGCGCGGCTCTTCGTCAGTGCATTCTGGCTCGCCGCGGTGCTGACGCTGCTGCTGTTTCACTTCATGCCAGCCGCCGGTCCTCTGGCCTATCTGTGGCATGGCCCGATTCCGTACATGCCGACGAGCGCGCTGTACCAGGCGCACATCATCCCGCTGCTGCGCGACCGTTCGCTACACCGCATCGATCTCGCTGATCTGCGCGGGCTCGTCTGCGTGCCGAGTTTTCACGCGGCCTGTGCGGTGCTGTACACACTGGCGGCATGGCCGATCGTCCGGCTGCGCTGGCCGGTGACGGCGGTGAATGCCGCGATGCTGCTGGCCACGCCGGTGGAGGGGACACACTATCTCGCCGACATGATCGCGGGCGCGGCGGTGGCGCTGCTGGCGTGGAAGGTGATGCAGGCGGCAACGCGGCGCATCGAACTAGGCAGGGTCGCCGCATCGATAGCAAGGATCCCCCATGTCACAGACCACCCCCGTTGAGCATGCCGACCGCGCCGTTGCTGCCGCGGCGGCTCCGGCACGCAAGTCGGCGATTGTGCGCCTGCTCGGGACGCTCAGCGAGCTTGCCGATCAGCCGCAGCTGATCTCGATCTGCACGGGCGCGCTGCTTGCCGGGCTGGCGACGCGCAACGAGCGGCTGGCGCGCGCCGGCGGGCGGATGCTCGCCGCCGAGCTGCTCGCCACCGGGCTGAAGAGCGCCATCAAGCACCGCGTCGACCGGACCCGGCCACGCGTCGTTGCCGATGGCGGCGACTACAAGATGCAGCCGGGTGAAAGCGACGACAGCGACGACAACAGCTTCCCGTCAGGCCATACCGCCGGGGCGGTCAGCGTCGCGCGCGCGTTCGTCCGCGAATATCCCGAACATCGCGCCGCGGCTTACGGCATCGCTGCCGCCGTTGCGCTCATCCAGATCCCGCGCTGCCAGCACTACCCGACCGACCTGCTCGCGGGTGCGCTTGTCGGGCTGGCGGCGGAGGCGGCGGTGAACCAGGCCGCTCAGCGGCTCCCTATACCTTCCCGAGCGCCTTGATCGCCGCCGCCAGCGAGCGTTCGCCGTCGCAGTAGCCGTCCCACACGGTCAGCTTCCTGACGAGCGCTGGAACAGTGCGGATCGTGTAGCTCGCGGGATCGAGCCCCTTTTTGACCGCGCTCCACGCCACCGGCATCGACACCGGCGCGCCCGGACGGCCGCGCGGCGATAGCGGCGCGACCGCGGTCGCCATCCGGTCGTTGCGCAGGTAATCGAGGAAGATGCGCCCGGTGCGCTCCTTTTTCGCCATGTTGATCAGGTATTTCGTCGGCGCGTCGGCGGCCATCACCTTGCAGACATCGCGCGCGAACGCCTTCGCCGTCGGCCAGTCGACGCCCTTGCCGTCGAGCGGCGTGACGACGTGCAGCCCCTTGCCGCCGGTGGTTTTGCAAAAGCTGACCAGCCCAAGCTTGTCGAGCCGGTCGCGGACCTCGCGGGCGCTGGCAATAACGACTTCGAACGGCACATCGGGGGCAGGATCGAGATCGAACACCAGCCGCCCGGGCTGATCGGGCTTGAACGGCTCGCAGTTCCACGGATGCAGCTCGACCGCGCCGGTCTGCGCCGCGGCGACCAGCGCCTCGACACGGTCGAAGCGGATATACGGCTTGCGGTCGCCCGACACCGTGACCTCGGTGATCAGCGACGACTGGCCCTTGCCGGCGTGGCGCTGAAAGAAGTTCTGCTCGCCGTTGATGCCGTCGGGCATGCGGATCATCGAGCATGGGCGGCCCTTGATGTGCGGCAGCATCCACGCGCCGACCGCCTCGTAATAGCGGGCCAGCTCGACTTTGGTCACCGGCTTGCCGTCCCCGTCATCGGGCCACAGCGGCTTGTCGGCGTGCGAGATCGTCAGCCCCATGACCACCGCAGAGTCGCGCGGGATGGCCGTCCTGGCACGGATCGTCGCTGGTGCGGCCGGTGCTGCCGAAGCCGGCCCGTTCGGTACCGCAGCCGCTTTCTTCGCCTTTGGTGCAGCCGGTTCCATCGCCAGCTCCGGCTCGTGCAGCTCCGTCGTCGCGGCCGGCGCGGGCGCTTCGGCCTCGACCTCGGTGGCGAGCTTGTCGTCGCGCAAGCCCTTGAACGAGGCCTGCCGGATCGAGCCGTCGCCGGTAAACCCGGCATACTGGATCTCGGCGACCAGCTCGGGGCGGACCCAATGAATGTCGGGAGTCTTGCGCGGCGCGCCCTTGCCCTGGAACGGGCTGGTGTCGCTCTCGATCGCCTGCAGCCGCGGCAGGATCGTCGCCACCACATCACGTCCGAAGCCGGTGCCGATGCGGCCGACGTGCGCAAGCTTGCCGTCGCGGTAGACGCCCGCGATCAACGAGCGGAACGCGCCGCCATTGGTCGTCCACGCGCCGATGACGACCTCGTGGCCGTGGCGGCACTTCGACTTTGCCCAGCTCTCGCTGCGGCCCGACACATACGGCGCGTCGAGTTCTTTCGAGACAATGCCCTCAAGGTCCATGCGGCACGCCGACAGCAGCACCGCGTCGCCGGCGATGGTGAAATGGTCGACATAACGGAGATTGCCGTGATGGTCGGCGACGTGCGCCTGCAGCCGCGCCTTGCGCTCGGCGAGCGCGAGCGGGCGCAGGTCCTCGGCTCCGTCGAACAGCTGGTCGAAAACGAAGAACACCAGGTCTTTGGTCTTCGCATCGGAGATCGCCGCCTGCAGCGATGAAAAGCTTGGCGCGCCGGTGTGGTCGAGCGCGACGACTTCGCCGTCGATGATGCCGTCGCCGAGCTTCGCGCCGGCCGCGACGATCTCGGGAAACTTGTCCGACCAGTCGAGCCCCTTGCGGGTGTGCAGGATGGCTTTGCCGCCCTGCGTCCTTAGCTGCATACGGTAGCCGTCGAACTTGATCTCGTGCGCCCAGCCCGGCCCCGCCGGTGGCTTGTCGCGCAATATCGTCAGCATCGGCTCGATGAAATTGGGCAGGCTGGCGGCGGCCTTGGCCTTGGTCGCTGCCTTCTTTGGCTTCGGCGTCGTCTCCGCCTTGCCCTTTGCCGGTGCTGCAACCGTCGCCTTCGCAGCTGCCGGCGCTACCGCCTCAGCCCGGTTGCTCTGCCATATCGCGCCCGCATCGGCCCCCTCGGCGGTCATGAACGGCGTCGCCGCTTTGCCCTTGCCCGCGGCGATCGCTGCCATCGTCCGCCCCGAGGCGACCGACCGGTCGTCGTCGGTCGGGCCCGTCGGGTTGCCCTCGACCGCGCCCGCGTCGCGGTGCTTGATCAGCAGCCACGAGTTCTTCTGCTTGCTGTTACCAAAGCCCTTGGTGCGGACGATCACCCACGAGC
>CAXTTR010000254.1:0-4633 GCA_964247215.1 uncultured Sphingomonadaceae bacterium | reverse complement strand
GCAAACTCGTCGAACCAGATGACCTTGCCGCGTTCGCGCGGATCGGCGGGGATCAGCGCCGGCTCGGGGTGCAGCGCTTCGAGGTACTGCACGATCGCGCTCGAATCGGCGAGGTTGTAATCGCCGTCGCTGAGCGCCGGAATCTTGCGGAACGGGCTCGCCGCGAGGAATTGCGGGTCGTCCGAGTCAAGCCCAAGCTGCCGGTGCCCGATCGCGATGCCTTTCTCGGCGGCGAATGCCACCGCCTTGCGCACGAACGGCGACATCGAGCTGCCGAAAACGATCATGAGAGCGCTCCCCTGTTATCTGCCATGACGCACTTCGTACCCGGCGAGCAGGCGCGTTGCCCATCCTCTACCGCGCCACGAAACGCTCGACGCCATCCTCGCCCAGCCGTGTCACCTGCCCGCGATTTTCAAGCCAATGCAGATGTGCCAGCGCCTCGCCGGTGGCCATCATCATGTCGTCGCCGACCGGGCGCCTGAACAGCACCGCGAACGTGTCCACCGCGGTGCGCGGCTCGGCGCAGAAGCTGGCGAGCACGCCGAGCTTGTCGGCGTGATCGTCGCGGAGCTGGTCGAGGCGGGTATGCAGCCCGTCGAACGGCTCGCCGTGCGACGGCAGCACGCGAACGTTCGGATCGATGCTGCGCAGCATCTCGATGCTGCCGAGCCAGTCGGCGAGCGGGTCGGCTCCGGGCTCGGTCGGGTAAACCGAGATGTTCGAGGTGATGCGCGGCAGCACCTGATCCCCGGCGATGAACAGCCCGGCGTCGTCGCAGACGAGGCAGACATGCTCGGGCGAATGGCCGCTGCCGACGACAACGCGCCACGCCCGGCCGCCGATGGTCAGCACCTCGCCCGCCTGCAGCCGCTTGAACCCGGCCGGAAGGGCTGCGACGATCTTGCTGAACCCGCTCCAGTTGCGAGTGCCGAATGCCGCGAGCCGGTCGGCGGGCCAGCCCGCGCGCGCGTAGAAGTCGACCGCCTCGACCGGCGGCACGTCACGCACGTCAAGCGTCAGCGTCCGCCCGAACAGATATTCGGTGCGGCTGATCTCGAGCGGGATGCCCCAACGCGCGCACAGCCAGCCCGCCAGCCCGAGGTGGTCGGGATGATAATGCGTGACGATCACGCGCCGCACCGGACGGCCGGCCAGCGGTCCGGCGAACACCGTCTCCCAGTCGGCCCTGGCCGCGTCGGTATTGAGCCCGGTATCGATGATCGCCCAGCCGTCGCCGTCGTCGAGCACCCACAGATTGACGTGGTTGAGGCCCATCGGCAGCGGCATCCGCAGCCAGAAGACGCCGTCGGCAACCGCGAACAGCGTCGCTGCCTCGGGGAAGAACTGCCCGTGCGGGTAGCTCAGCCCGCGCCGGTCCTCGCGGGCGCCGGGCGCGGCGGCGATTGCGGTTACCGCCGGAACAGCGCGTCGCCCTGCTGCTGCGCGGTACCCACCTCGGTCGGCACCGGGCCATGCTCGGCGATGTGTGCCGCCGCGGCGCGTTCGGCGTGGAGCTGCTCGATCATCGCGCTGCGGTCCTCGCCGAGCTTGCCGAGATCGATCGACGTGTCGATGCCGGCCTTCTTCGCCGCCTGCGTGACCAGCGCATCGAGTTCGCGCTGCGGGCACAGGCCGAGCGTCACCGGGTCTTTCGGTGAGATGTTGGTGTAATTCCAGTGACTCTTGTCACGGATCGCCGAGATCGTCGTCTTGGTGGTGCCGATCAGCCGGCTGATCTGGCCGTCGGTGACCTCGGGGTGGTTCTTGATGATCCACAGGATGCCGTCGGGCTTGTCCTGACGCTTCGACAGCGGCGTGTAGCGCGGGCCCTTGGTGCGGCGCTCCTGCTCGGGCTGCTTTTCGAGCCGCAGGCGCGCGTCGGGGTCGGCCGAGCAGCGGTCGATCTCGGCCTGCGTCAGCTCGCCCGAGCGGATCGGGTCGCGCCCGGTCAGCTTGGTCAGCGCGGTATCGTCGGCGATCGCCTGGATTTCGAGCAGGTGCAGCCCGCAGAACGCGGCGATCTGCTCGAAGGTCAGCGCGGTGTTGTCGACCAGCCAGGCGGCGGTGGCATGCGCCATCAGCGGAGTTGTCGGGGCGCTCATCGGACGAAACCTTGTACTTGGGATAAAGAAACGGCCGCCCCTCGCGGGACGGCCTGTTACCAAAGCATGTAGGCCTGTTGTCGCAGGCGTTCAATATCATTCGGTCATTGCACTCCAAGTATAATTTTACCGACATGATCGCCTGCCTCCATCCGGCGGTGCGCATCGGCGGCTTGCGCCAGCGGCAAAACCTTGTCGGTGACGGCGCGCAGCTTGCCGGCGGCGAACAGCGGCCAGACTTCGGCCTCGAGCGCGACGGCGATGGCGGCCTTGAACGCCACCGGCCGCGGCCGCAACGTCGAACCGGTCAGCGTCAGCCGCCGCCGCATGACGTCGAAGAAGTTGACCTCCGCCACCGGCCCGCGCTGGAAGGCGATCGAGACATGGCGGCCGTCGTCGGCAAGGCACTTGATGTTGCGCGCAATGTAATCGCCGCCGACCATGTCGAGCACGACATCGACACCGCGACCGCCGGTAACCCGCGCCACCTCGACAGCGAAATCCTGCGTCTTGTAGTCGATCGCGTGATCCGCTCCGAGCGCCCGCGCCGCGTCGCACTTCGCAGCGGAGCCGGCGGTGACGATCACCGTCAGCCCGCGCGCCTTGGCGAGCAGGATCGCGGTGACGCCGATGCCGCTGGTGCCGCCGTGGACAAGCACTGTCTCGCCCGCCGCGGCGCGCCCGCGCTCGAACAGGTTCGACCAGACGGTGAAGTACGTCTCGGGCAGCCCGGCCGCGTCGATCAAGCCGACGCCGGTGGGTATAGGCAGGCATTGCCCGGCGGGCACCACACAATACTCCGCATAGCCGCCGCCCGCGACGAGCGCGCAGACATGGTCGCCAGCCTGCCAGCGCCCGCTCCCAACGACAACTTCGCCGGCGATCTCCAGCCCGAGGATCGACGATGTACCGGGCGGCACCGGATAAAATCCGAGCCGCTGCAACACATCGGGGCGGTTAACCCCGGCAGCGTGAACGCGAACCAGTACCTCGCCGTCGCCGGGCACCGGCACCGGTCGTTCGACCGGCACCAGCAGTTCGGGCCCGCCCGGCGCGGCGGGGTCGATCGCGGTCATCGTCGGCGGGATGCTCATCGCGCCGCTATCGCCCTGCCCGCTCGACCGGTCAATAACAGGGCGCAGCGGTTAGCGGCACTGCACTCGCGTCGTCCTGCCATCATTGTTGCCGACGATGTTGCCGAGCACCGCGCCGAGACCACCGCCGAGTACAGTTCCGAGCGTCTTCGAGCCGCCTGGCGCGATGACGTTGCCCAGCACGCCGCCGCCGAGACCGCCGATGATCAGGCCGGTCGTGCCGTCGGAACGCTTGCAGTAGTAACGGTTGTCACGGCCGCGGTAGACCTGCTCGTTCGACGCGAGATAGCGCGTCCGGTACTTGCGCCCGGCGCGATAGTCCTTCTCGGGATAATAGGTGCCCGCGGCATATTCGTTGCGGTCGCGCTGATAGGTGCCGCCGTCGCCGTTTTGGCGGTAGCCGTTGTTGTCGCGGCGGTCACCGTAATTGCCATCACGGCGGTCGCCGTCCTGACGGTAGTTCTGGCCGTCACGAGCCCGCTGGTCGGCGTCGCGGGCGCGCTGATCGCCGTCGCGGCCACGCTGGTCGGCGTCACGGGCACGCTGGTCGGCATCGCGGCGGTCACCGTCGGGCTGGTAACCCTGCTGGCCATATGCCTGCCCGTCGCGGGCGCGCTGGTCGCCGTCGCGGCGGTCGCCCTCGCCCGTATGATCGCGCTGATACTGCTCGCGCGCGATGCGGTCGCGCTCGGCCTGATCGCGCGGATCCTGATACTGTGCGAGCTGCACGCCCGGACTGGACGCCTGCGGGACAGCGAGCAGCGGCGCGGCGACGAACGACGCGGCGACGGTGGCTAATAGAATTGAACGCACTGGACTTCCTTTGCTCATGGCGAACGGATTTGCTTATGATTACTGCGATGAACGAACAATGTCCGCCGCGCTGCGTTGCCAAACCGGTCTCGCGGCCATTCGTTCCGGCAGCGCCAATGGAGGACCGATGGACACCGATGACCTGCAGCCGAAACGGCGCGACGATCCGCTGGGCGCATTGCGCCGCGAAGACCTCGATCCACTGTCGGTCGCCGAGCTCGAGACCCGCATCGTCGAGCTGGAGGCCGAAATCGCACGCACCCGCGTCAAGCTCGCCGGAGCGACCAAATTCCGCAGCGCCGCCGACAGCTTGTTCAAGCGCTGAAACTATCCGCGACGGGCTTGACAAAAGAGCCGTTATGGTTATCACTGGCTGGATGACACGCTCTTTTTCAGTGACCGCTGCGACGCCGCTGACCGGGGCCGATGCGCTTGCGCGACGCCCAAGCGCACCGGCGAAGACATTACGCGCCGATTTCGCCCAAGCTGCTGTTATCGTTCAGGATGTGTTCTTCGAAGTGATCGCCTTAGAATCGCCTTAGAAGCTGGACGCCGGTCAGGATCTTATATGCACCACCTCGAACCCGACCTGAAGTCTGTCGCCATCGCCAGCCTGCGTCC
>CAXTTR010000253.1:0-4634 GCA_964247215.1 uncultured Sphingomonadaceae bacterium | reverse complement strand
ATCGCCAGCAACGTCGCGGTCAGCATCCCGCCGATCACCGCCGTGCCGATCGCCACGCGGCTGTTCGCGCCCGCGCCGGTCGCGATCGCCAGCGGGAACACGCCGAAGATGAAGGCGAAGCTGGTCATCAGAATGGGGCGAAGGCGGATCTTGGCGGCTTCCTTGGCTGCGTCGATGACGCGCGCGCCCTTGCGCTCGGCCTGTTCGGCGAACTCGATCATCAGGATCGCGTTCTTCGCGGCGAGGCCCATCGTCGTCAGCAGTCCGATCTGGAGATACACGTCGTTGACCAGCCCGCGCAACGTCACCGCGAGGATCGCGCCGACCAGCCCGAGTGGGATGATGAGCAGCACCGCGACCGGGATCGACCAGCTTTCATACAGCGCCGCCAGGCACAGGAACACGACCAGCAGCGACAGGCCGTACAGGACCGGCGCCTGTCCCGAGGACAGCTTTTCCTGATAGGACAGCCCGGCGAGCGAGATGCTGGTGCCCGGGATCTGCGCCGCGAGCTGGCGCATCCGCTCCAGCGCCTGGCCGGAGCTCTGGCCGGGCGCGGATGAGCCCTGAAACTCGTAGGACGGGATGGCGTTGAAGCGTGACAGGCTCACCGGTGCCTGACCCCACCCGGTCTGCGCGAAGGAAGAGAAAGGCGTCATCGCGCCCGTGGTGCCGCGCACATACCATTGCGACAGGTCCTCGGGCTTGGTGCGGTAGGGTGCGTCGCCTTGCACATAGACGCGCTTGACGCGCCCGCGATCGAGGAAGTCGTTGACGTAGCGGCCACCCCATGCGGTCGAGAGGGTCGTGTTCACGTCGTTCTGGTTGAGCCCGAACGCAGCGAGTTCCTGCTGGTCGGCATTGACCTTGAGCGTCGGCACATCGGGCAGCTCGCTCAGACGCACGCCCACCAGCGTCGGGTCGGCGCTCGCCTTGGCGAGCAGCTGGTCGCGCGCCGCCTCGAACTTCTCCTGGCTCATGCCCGACGAGTTCTGCAACTCGATGGTGAAGCCGTTCGACTGGCCGAGCCCGCGGATCGAGGGCGGGATCAGCGCATAGACCTGCGCGTCGCGGATATTGCGGAACGCGCCCGACGCGCGACCGGTGATCGCGTCCGCGTTGTTCTGCGATCCCTTGCGGTTCTCGTACGGCGCGAGCTGGATGAACGCGAGCCCGGTGTTCTGCCCGCCGGGCGCGCCGCCGGCACCGCGACCGACCGCCGAGAACACGGTGTCCACGTTCGCGGGGTCGTAATGGTAGAGGTAATCCTCGATCTGGTTGCGCACCTCGATCGTGCGATTGAGCGTCGCCCCCGCGGGCAGCTGGAACTGGACCAGCACGTTGCCCTGGTCCTCCGTCGGCAGGAAGCCGGTCGGCAAGCGGAGGAACAGAACCGCCAGCAACGCCACCACGCCCGCATAGATGAGCAGAAACAGCCATTTACGGTCAATCAACACCTGTACCGACCCCTGGTATTTGGCGCTGAGCTTGTCGAACCCCGCGTTGAACCGGTCGCGCCCATGCGCCACGAAGCGGCCCACCGCGGGGAAGTGCCGCCCGAACCAGCCCTCCTGCACCGGGTCGCCCGACTCGTTTTTAGCTTTCTGCTTGAGCAGGGTCGCAGTCAGCGCGGGGCTGAGGATCAGCGCGGTCAGCACCGACAGGATCATCGCCGACACGATCGTCAGCGAGAACTGGCGATAGATCACACCCGTCGAGCCGCCGAAGAACGCCATCGGCAGGAACACCGCCGACAGCACCAGCGCGATCGCGACCAGCGCGACCGTGATCTCTCCCATCGACTCGATCGTGGCGTCGCGCGGGCTCTTGTCCGGGTCCTCCTCCATCAACCGCTCGACATTCTCGACCACGACGATCGCGTCGTCGACGAGCAGGCCGATGGCGAGCACCAGTCCGAACAACGTCAGCGTGTTGATCGAGAATCCGGCGACATAGAACACCCCGAACGTGCCGAGCAGCACCACCGGCACCGCGATCGCCGGGATCAACGTCGCGCGCACGCTTTGCAGGAACACGAACATGACGATGACGACAAGGATGATCGCCTCGATCAGCGTCTTGACCACGTCCTCGATCGACAGCTTGATGAAATTGGTCGCGTCATTGGCATAGGCGTATTTATAGCCGGCCGGGAAGGATTTGGATGCTGTGGCGATCGTCTGCTTGACCACGTTGGCGGTCTTGAGCGCGTCCGCGCCCGGCGACAGCAGCACCGCGATGCCCGCGCCGGGATGGTGGTTGACCTCGCTCTGGGTGGAGTAATCCTCCGCGCCGAGTTCGACATGGCCGACGTCGCGGATGCGCACGGTGGCGCCGTTCGCCAGCGTCTTGAGGATGATCTCCTCGAACTGCTTGGGCGTCTGCAGCCGCGCCTGCGCGGTCACCGTGGCATCGAGATATTGCGTCGGCGGCGACGGTTGCGCGCCGATCTCGCCCGCCGCGACGTCGACGTTCTGGTTGGTGATCGCGGTGTTGACGTCGCCCGGCATAAGCTGAAACGACGTGAGCTTGGCCGGATCGAGCCAGACGCGCATCGCATATTGCGAGCCGAACACATTGGTGTTGCCCACCCCGGTGATGCGGCCGAGCGGGTCCTGGAGGTTGGACACGAGATAGTCCGACACGTCCTGCGACGAGGTGCGGTCGGTGCTGTCGTACACGCCCGCGATCAGCAGGAAATCGGGGTTTGACTTGCGGACGATCAGCCCCTGCTGCTGCACCTGTTGCGGCAGGCGGGGGAGCGCCTGCTGCACCTGGTTCTGCACCTGCACCTGCGCGATGTCGGGGTTCGTACCCTTGTTGAAGGTGACGGTGATCGTCACCTGCCCGCGCGACGAGGAGGAGGACTGGAAATAGAGCAGGCCATCAATGCCGGTCAGCGTCTGCTCGACCGGTTGCGTGACCGCGTTCGACAGGGTCGTCGCGCTCGCGCCGGGATAGGTCGCACTGATGGTGACCTGCGGCGGCGCGACGTCGGGGTATTGCGCGATCGGCAATCCGAGGATGCCGCCCACGCCCGCGAGCATGATGGTTATCGCCAGCACCCACGCGAAAATCGGCCGGTCGATGAATATACGTGAGATCATGGCGTGGGTTCAGCTGGCCTTGGCCGAACTGCCGCCACTGCCCTGGCCGGTCGTGCCGCCCGGACCCGCGCCGGGGTTACCCGGGCCGCCACCCTTGCCCTTGCCGTTCTGCGGCGGCTTGATGACCTGCCGCGTGTTGGCGGGGACGGGGCGGACCTGCTGACCTTGCTTCAGCAGAGCAAGACCTTGAGTGATGATCCGGTCACCCGCGCCGACGCCCTGCGTCACGACCCAGTACGACCCCTGCACCCGGTCCGCCGTGATCGCGCGCTGGACCGCCTTGTTGCCGGGCCCGACCACGAACAGCGTCGCACCACCTTTCTGGTCATGCGACACCGCTTGTTGCGGGACCAGATAGGCGTCCTGGTTGATCGCCTGCGCGAAACGGGCGCGGACGAACATGCCGGGCAGCAACACGCCCTTCGGATTGGCGAAGCGCGCGCGCAGCGTGACCGTGCCCGTCGATTGATCGACCACGACTTCCGAGAACTCGACACTGCCGGTCTGCCCATAATCACTGCCATCGGCGAGTTGCAGCCGCACCACCGCGCGCGTCGGCTCCACCCCGTTACGGTCGGACAGCGCGCGGCGAAGCGCGAGCATGTCCGCAGCGGATTGCTGGATGTCTACATAGATCGGGTCGAGCTGCTGGATCGTCGTCAACGCCTGCGTCTGGCTGGACGAGACCAGCGCACCGACGGTGAAGTCCGATCGCCCGATCCGCCCGGAGATCGGCGCGGGAACAGTGGTGAAACGGAGATTGACCCGCGCGGTCTCCAGCGCGGCGCGGGTTTGCTGGATCGCGGCTTGCCCCTGCTGCGCCTGCGCGACCGCGTTGGTGTAATCCTGTTGCGACACCGCCTGAATCTTCGCGAGCGGGGCATAGCGCGCGGCCAGTGTCTGCGACGCGGCGGCGCTCGCCTGCGCGCTGGTGACGTTGGCGCTCGCCTGGTTGACCGCCGCCCGGTAAAGCGAGGGATCGATCTGGTACAGCGGCTGGCCCGCGCGCACCAGCGAGCCTTCGACGAACAGACGCTTCTGGATCAGCCCGTTAACCTGTGGGCGAACATCCGAGCTTTGAAAGGCGACGACGCGTCCAGCAAGGTCGGCGGTGATCGGCGCGCTGGTCGCTTGCACGAGAACATAGCCGACCTGCGGCGGCCCCTTCGGGCCACGCGCGCCTCCTCCCTGACCTTGCCCGGACTTGTGGCTGCAACCGGCCAAAGCCAACACCAGCAGGGGGAGGAGAAGCGAGCGGTCGTTGGTCGGCAAGGTTGCCCCAATAGCTTTGGTGGGCCGGACGCGCAGACGGTCCCGCGCAGAAGCCGCCTTTAGCGCTTATTTGTGCAAGTGCGAAAGCCACCTCGATCAGCAAAGTGTCGCAATTCGTCGTGCGCGTCGGACGGACAGCTTTACGGGGCAGGGCGATGCCGCGATACACCGCGGACCGCGAGCGTTCCCGCTGCGGCTCTCCGGAGAGGCAGGAATGCGGACATGGATGCTGGGCGCGGCGTTGCTGGCGATGAC
>CAXTTR010000252.1:1753-4652 GCA_964247215.1 uncultured Sphingomonadaceae bacterium | reverse complement strand
CGGCGAGCGGGACCAGCAGTCCAATTGCCATCCAGTATAGCTTCATGCGCGGAACCTCGCCTTGATCAGCTCACTCGGTGATGTACCTCGCTCGGCGCGGCTCGTTGCAGCGGTAGCCATGCGGGCGGCAAAGGCGTTGAGTTCGGCATCGTCGCTGTCGAACACCGCCGCAAGTCGTTGCGCCGGGTCGCCGCCGGTGATCGCAGCAGCGCGCCGGTTGTCCGATGCCGTGCGCCGCCGCGCCAACGCGGCGTCCGCCCGCATTTCACCGAGGACAAGTGCATTGGCCGAACCGGCTGTCGATCCCGCCAGCACCGATGTCCAGCCGGTCTCTGACGGCGGCGGCGCAGCTTCGAGAATCGCGACTTGCTCGACGGTGACAGATGCTTCTGCCGGAGCGGCGACCGCAGCACGCCGGCTCACGTCGGCCGTGAGCGCGGCGAGCTGCTCGGCACGGTCCTCGGCGTGGACTTGCGCGAGCAAAGCCACATCGTCGCGGTCCGTCCACGGTGCCGCGACGATGGCGAGCACGGCCGCCTCGTTTGTCGTCGAACTGCTTGCGACAGAGTCGAAAATCAAGCGCTGCTCGCCGTCGTTGGTGAGTTCGACCCGGGCAGTAACCGCTGGTGCGGCAGGCGTTTGCGCCAGGACAACCGGGGTCGCTTGATCGACGATCAGTTGCAAGGTCGCCTGCGCGGCGGCGGCGGCTTCCGGATCGCTCGACGCCGCTGCCGCGCGCAGCGGCATGATCGCGGCTGCCCGGTCACCGCTCATGAACAGCGAGTAACCCCGATTGTTCAGCAGCCGCGGTGACATTGGATCGAGCGCCAAGCCGGCCTCGTAGTAGCTGCGCGCTAGATCGGCACGGCCAAGCTGATCGTAGCAGACGCCGATCGCATTGAGTGCATCGACCGAACCGGGCGACGTTGCGAGCGTCTGCTGGAAGGCCGCGAGCGCGGCGATGGTGTTGTCGGCCGCGAGTAGCCGCTTCCCGGTAACGTACGGATCTTCGCCCGCGTGCACGTCGACAGCGCCGACCAGCCGGACGCTGTCGATCGCATTTATCGCGTGCGGCCGCGCTGACACCTGGTCCGCGACCGCAAGACAAAGCAGCGCGCCGCCACGCAGATTTCTATTAATGAGCACTGGCAGCCTTTGCCAAATTGGCGTGAACGTGCAGACCCGCCGGCAGCATCAGCACCGCCACCATTGTCGGCAGCAGAAAGGCGACCAGCGGGACCGATAACAGCACCGGTAACCGCGCGGCCTTCTCCTCTGCCCGCATCCGGCGGCTCTCGCGCATCTCGCTGGCGTAAATCTTCAGCGCCTGACCGACGCTCGACCCAAGTTTGGCCGATTGGTTGAGCAGTGTCACGAAAGCGGTCAACTCGGCCAGCCCGGTTCGGCGCGCCATGTTACGCAGCGCCACTTCGCGCGTCCGGCCGGCGCGCAATTCAAGCGACACCGTCGCCAGCAGATCGGCCAGCAACGGGTGCGAGGTGACGATCTCGGAACCAACGCGCGAGAAGCTTGCGTCAATGCCCAAACCGGCATCGACACAGACCAGCATGAGGTCGAGCGCGTCGGGGAAGCCGTTGAGGATTTCCTTCTTTCGCTCGGCGGCTTTCGAGCTGACGATAAAGTTGGGAAGGTACATGCCGATGGACGCCGCTGCGCCGATCACCATGTACATCCGGACCGCCGACGGCAGCTTGGTCAGGTACATGATCAGATAGGCAAGCACCGGCAGGGAGATGATCAGTGCGGTCTTGATCAGCACAAAGGCGCGAACGGCATAGTCGTCGGTGTAGCCTGCAAGCATGAGCTTTTCGGCAAGCGCCTCGCCCTCGCTATCCTTGAGCGACACGCCGCGTTTCTCGATTGCTACGACCAGACGCGCCCACGGCGACCGCGACGAGTCGTGAACGAGACGTCCACCCGCGCCGCTGGTAGCGGAAACCTGCTTCGATACCGGCGTCAACCGGGCGCGCAGATCGACTTTGCCCGTATTCATCGATCGTACGGCAGCCGCCGCAAGCAGAGCCGCAGCGAAGATGGTCACAAAGAGCAGCGCCAGCATCATCGGTGCTTCAGACCGTGATCTTGATGAGGTGACGCATGAAGGTGACCCCCAACCCGTACCAGACACCGACGACCATGGCACCGGGCAAGAATAAAGGATCATCGATAACATCGAGATAAAACGCCGGCTGCGTCGCAAAAACAAAGCAGAAGGTCGCGATCGGCAGGACGCTGAGCACTGTCCCGGTCATCTTGCCCTCGCTGGCCAAGGCGCGGACTTTGAGTTTCATGCTCGCCCGGTCACGGATGACCCGCGCCAAGCCGTCGAGAATGTCTGCCAGACTGCCGCCGGTCTCGGCCTGAATCGACACCGACACCGAAAACATCTGAATGTCCTGCGTCCGGACGCGGTTCGACAGGTTCGCCAGCGCCCCACGCAGGTCGTAGCCGTAGTTCATCTCGGCAACGACGAGTCCGAACTCGGAGCCGATCGGGTCGGGAACTTCGTTAACCAGCAGTTCGAGCGCGCTGGTAACCGGATGACCGGCTCGCAACCCGCGCACAAGGATATCGAGCGAGATTGGAAACTGCGCCTCGAACAGCGCCATGCGAGCGTCCGCCTTGCGGGCGATCAGCATCAGCGGCATCATGACACCGAGCACCACGGCGAAAATCACCAGCAGCAGATAACCGGTGAACGAGTGCAATCGTCCGGTGATGTTACCGATCAACGGGAACAGCACGCCAATGGTGAGGGTCGCGCTGACCATCAGCACGATCAGCCGCTGCACCGGCATCTTGATCCCCGCCTGCGTCAGCCGCGTTTCGAGGTATTCAACAATCCGAGGCGGCGCGAATAGCGACTGAGCTTTAACAG
>CAXTTR010000252.1:0-1743 GCA_964247215.1 uncultured Sphingomonadaceae bacterium | reverse complement strand
ACAGTGTCCCGGCGCAACGCCGACAAGACGTCGTCGTTGGTCGCCCCCGCCGCGAGCAGCTTCATGCGCTGGTTGACGCGGTTCTTGACCCGGCTTTTGTCGCCGAGATGAATAAACGTGCCCTGGACGAGCAGCATCGTCCCAAGGAAAACTGCAAGATAGAAGATCAGCTGGGGGTCGAGATATCTCATGCGACGCCCTCCGGCCGCCGGTAGGGATCGAACACCCGTGCGTCGATCTCGATGCCGCGCGCCGCCAGCGCCTCCATGAACTTGGGCCGGATGCCGGTCGGCCGCAGTTCGCCGATCACCATCCGGTCGGCATCGAGGCCGCGGCGCTCGAAGCGGAAAATCTCCTGCATCAGGATGATTTCCCCCTCCATGCCGGTGACCTCGGACAGCGAAGTCAGCCGCCGGCGGCCGTCGCTCAGGCGCTCGAGCTGCAGCACGATGTGGATCGCCGAAGCGATCTGCTCGCGCGCCGATTTGGGCGAGATGTCGATGCCGCTCATGCCGATCATCTGCTCGACCCGGCTGAGCGCGTCGCGCGCGGTGTTGGCGTGGACCGTCGTCATCGAGCCGTCGTGGCCGGTGTTCATCGCCTGCAACATGTCGAACGCCTCGCCCGAGCGGATTTCGCCCAGGATGATCCGGTCGGGGCGCATGCGAAGCGCGTTCTTGACCAGCTCGCGTTGCGCGACCTCGCCGCGCCCTTCGATATTGGCCGGGCGCGTCTCGAGCCGCACGACGTGGCGCTGCTGCAGCTGCAGCTCGGCTGAGTCCTCGATCGTGACGATGCGCTCGCTGCCGTCGATCGAGGCCGACATGGCGTTGAGCATCGTCGTCTTGCCCGATCCGGTGCCGCCCGAAATCAGCACGTTGCGGCGGCTTTCGACGATGCCGCGCAGCACGATCGCGGCTTCCGCAGGCATCGAGCCGAAGCCGACGAGCTTGTCCATGTCGATCGGTGTCTTCGAGAACTTCCGGATCGACAGGATCGGGCCGTCGACGGCGAGCGGCGGGATGATCGCGTTGATGCGGCTGCCGTCGGGTAGCCGGGCATCGACCATCGGCGAGCTCTCGTCGATGCGGCGGCCGACGGCGCTGACGATCTTGCCGATGATCCGCAGCAGGTGCCGGTCGTCGGCGAAACGCACGCGCGTCTCCTCGATGCGGCCATTGCGCTCGACGAACACCAGCGACGCGGTGTTGACCATGATGTCGGTGATCGACGGGTCCTTGAGCAGCGGCTCGAGCGGCCCCAGTCCGAGCAGTTCGTCGAGGATGTCCTCGACCAGCTGCTTGCGCTCGGCGAGGTTGAGCGCGTGATTGACCTCCTTGAGCATGTCGACGACGATCTCGCCGATCTCGCGGCCGACCTGCTCGCGCGACATCGTCTCGAGCGCGGCGAGGTTGATTCGTTCGATCAGCTTCTGGTGAAGGTCGACCTTCATCTCGGTCATCTTGTCGAGGCGGTCGCCATCGGGATTGCGGCGCGGCCGCGGCTCGGCTGTCGCGACGGCCGCGACCGCGGGGTCAACCGGCGCGCCGGGCGCGATCGAGCGGCGGGTCGAGAAGATCATCGGACCGGCTCGCCGCTCAGCGCGGCTGCGAGGTTCGCGACCATGCCGCGCACATCCTTTTCGACCCGGCTTTTCGATTTGACCGCCGCGAACGGCTTGCCGCGGTCGATCGCGGCGCTGACGGTCGGGTAGTCGTTGGCAACCGTATAATCGATCTTGCG
>CAXTTR010000251.1:0-4656 GCA_964247215.1 uncultured Sphingomonadaceae bacterium | reverse complement strand
GCCCTCCACGCCCGTCAGGGTGAACAGCGGCAGGAAGCTCGCGATGATGATCGCGGCAGCGAAGAAGATGCCGCGGTTGACCTCGTTCGCCGCACCCAGAATCGCCGAGCGCCGGTTGGCGCGGGTAAACGTCCCGGTCCCGGCGCTGACCCGGTGGCTGCGTTCGGCCAGATAGCGATAGATGTTCTCGACCATGATTACCGTCGCGTCGACGATCAGCCCGAAGTCGAGCGCGCCAACCGACAGCAGGTTCGCGGACTCGCCCTGCGCGGTCAGGATCAGCACCGCGACGCACAGCGCGAACGGGATCGTCACCGCGACGATCAGCGCCGAGCGCAGGTTACCGAGGAACAGCCACTGCAGCAGGAAGATCAGCCCGACGCCGACGACGAGATTGTGGATGACGGTATGCGTCGTCAGCCCGATCAGGTCCGAGCGGTCGTAAATGCGGGTCAGCTGGACACCGGGGGGCAAAATGTTTCCGGTGTTGATCCTGTCGATCGCCGCCTTGACCGCGGCGATTGTCGGCGTCGATTTCGCGCCGCGCTGCATCAGCACGATGCCCTGCACGATATCGTCGTCGCGGTCCTGCCCGGCGATACCCTGCCGCGGCAGGTTGCCGATCTTGACTGCCGCGACATCGCGGACGAACACCGGCTGGCCGCCGACGGTGGCGACGAGCACGCGGTCGAGCGCCTCGACCGACTGGATCAGCCCGATACCGCGAACGATCGCGGCTTGCGGACCGAAGTCGACGGTCTGCCCGCCGACATTGGCGTTCTGCTTGCCGAGCGCGGCGATGACCTGCGCCGTGGTGACGCCGTGCGCGATCAGCCGGTCGTTGTCGATGACTACCTCATAGGTGCGCGTCTTGCCGCCCCAGCCGGTGACGTCGATGACGCCGGGGATAGCCTTCATGCGCCGTTCGACCACCCAGTCCTGAATGGTTTTCAGGTCCATTACCGAATAGCCGGGCGGACCGGTCAGCCGGTAGCGGAAGATCTCACCGGTCGGGCTGGTCGGCGACAGCGCCGGCTGCGCGCCATTGGGAAGCGGCGGCAGCTCCGCCAGCCGGTTGATGACGCGCTGCTGCGCCTCGTCGAAGGTGTAGTCATAGCTGAACTGCACCTTGATGTCGGACAGCCCGAACAGCGAAATGGCGCGGATCGCGGTGATATGCGGGATACCCGCCATCTGGACCTCGACCGGGATGGTGATGTTGCGCTCGATCTCCTCCGCCGACAGCCCGCTCGACTGGGTGACGATCTCAACCAGCGGCGGCACCGGATCGGGATAGGCCTCGATGTTGAGGTTGATGAACGCGATTGTCCCGGCGATCAGCAACGCCGCGAGCATCAGCATGACCAGCAATTTCTGCCGGAGCGCGAGCGCAACGATGCGGTTCATGCGGCAACCGCCACGGCACGGTTCACAGGCTTAGCCCGGTAGTCCGGCTTCGTTGACGAAGATCGCGCCCGCGGTCACGACCTTCTCACCCGGTTGCAGCCCCGCCACGACCTGCACGGTGCCGCCATTGCCGCCGCTGGCAGTGCCGAGCTGAACCGTGCGCGCCTTCAGCACGCGGCCGGGGCCTGCGACCCAGACGCGGGCGCTGTCGCCCTCGTGAATGACGGCACCGGCGGGGACGGTCACGCCTGTCGCGGCGGCGGCGCTGGCAACTGCGCTGCTCCGGATCGTAAAGCTCGCAAACATCTGCGGTTTGAGCGCGAGGTCGGGGTTCGCCACGGTCGCGCGCACCGGCAGGCGGTGTGTCGCCGGATCGAGCGCCAGCGCGATGTTGTTGATGCGAGCCGAGAACGTGCGACCGGGGTATGCAGCCGTCGTAACCGAAACCGGATCGCCCAGATGCACCTGCGCCGTTGCGCTTTCGGGCACCTGCGCGACGAGCCACACCGTGTGCGGATCGGTGATGACGAACGCGGCTGCAGCACCGCCGGCGCTCAGATACTGTCCGAGCGCCACCGCGCGCGAGGCAATGACGCCGCCGATCGGCGCGTGCAGCGTCGTCTCGGCATGAATGCCGTTGACTTCGTGGACGCGCTCGAGCCGGTCGATCTCGGCCGGGGTCTTGCCGAGGATGGTCAGCTTGTCGCGCGCTGCTCCAAGTGCGGCCTCGGCGGTGCGGACCGTCGAGCGCGCCACGGCAAGATCGTTCTGCGCCGCCTGAAAGTCACGCAGCGCCCCGCCCGCCGTTTTATAAATCTCCTCCTGCCGCCTGGCGCTGTTCTCGGCGACCTGCAGCTGCGACAGCGCGGTGGCGCGCTGCGCGGCGGCGGCGAACAGCGCGTTTCGCGCATCGACGAACTCGGGTGCGCGAACTTTCAGCAATGGCTGGTCCGCCACGACGCGTTGTCCGGGCGCGGCGAGCACCTGCGTCACCTGGCCGGAGAACGGCGGCAGCACCGGCGTGCTGTGATCCTCGTCGACCGCGATCAACCCGGTGACTTGCGTCGTGGTGCCCGCTTCGCCGCCGCCGACGGTCTGGATTTTCAGCTCGGCATATTGCTCGGGAGTGACCGTCAGCACGCCCGGCGCCGGCGCGGCAGCGGCGGCTTCCTGGGGCTGTAGCGACTGGACGATCCGGTTTATGACGATACCAGCCAGCACGGCTGCAACGATCAGCGCCAGTATCAACCACTGCCGCGCGCGCGACCAGCCCGGCGGCGGCGCTTCAGCGATAGTCGCGGAGTATGAAACGTCGGCCAAATCTGCGTCCCTTCCCCGGGGCGCAATGCACAAAAAGCCGCACTGCCGCAACCGCTCAGACCGGCTTCTGCCAGGTGCGTGACGCTGGCCAGAACGGCGTTGTCCCGATCTGGTTCCGGAACCGGACTGGTTCCATGCGCGACCAATTAATTTCCTACAAGCGTACCAGCATCTTGCCGGTGTTGCTGCCCGCGAACAGCCCTAGAAATGCCTCGGGTGCCTTGTCGAGACCGTCCATCACGGTTTCCTCGACCTTGATCTTGCCCTGCGCCAGCCAGCCGCTCATGTCGGTCAGGAACTGCGGGCGCAGGTGGGCGAAGTTGAACACGATGAAGCCGCGAATAGTCAGGCTCTTGCCGACGATCATGATCATGTTGCGCGGACCGGGCGTCGGTTCGGCGGCATTGTAGCTGCTGATCATTCCGCACTCGACCAGCCGCGCGTTGACCTTGGCCAGCTCGATCGCGACTTCGAGATGCTCGCCGCCGACGTTGTCGAAATAGACATCGATGCCCTTGGGCGCGGCGGCGCGTACATTGGCGAGCAGGTTTCCGTGCTTGTAGTTGACGACGTGATCGACGCCCGCACCTCGCAACCATTCGCACTTCGCGTCGCTGCCGGCGCTGGCGACGACGGTGCAGCCTTTGAGCTTGGCGATTTGCGCGACGATACTGCCGACCGCGCCCGCGGCTCCCGAGACGAATACCGTGTCGCCCGGCTGCGGCTTGCCGATTTCGAGCAGTCCGGCGTAGGCGGTCAACCCCGGCATGCCCATGACGCCCAGATAAACCTGCGGCGTATCCGACGCGGGCAGCTTTTCGAGCGCCGACGCGGGCGCGATAAAGCCTTCGCGCCAGCCGAGCATCGACGACACCAGATCGCCTGGCGCGAAGCCGTCATCGGCCGACTCGATCACCTCACCGATCGCACCGCCCTGCAGCGCCTCGCCGAGCTGGAACGGCGGCACATAGCTTGGCCGGTCGTACATGCGGCCGCGCATATACGGATCGACCGACATCCAGCGATTGCGAACCAGCACCTCACCGTCTTTCGGGGAGCCTAGCTCGATCGCGGCGGTCTCGAAGTCGCCGGCCTTGGTCATGCCGGCGGGGCGGCTTTTCAACCGGATTTCGCGTGACTTCATGACCGCTCTCCCAAGGCTAAGTCCTATGACGTAGCGGCTGTATCGCCCTTTGGCGGCGCGCTGACAACGGCTTCTGCCGCAGCTGTGGCGGCAGCATCGAACGCGAGCAGGATCGAGGCATGCCGCGCCTTGTGCGGCCGTGCCGGGCCGAGCACGTCGAGCCCCGGCCAGTCACCCGGCGTGTCGCTGGTCCCGCGCAGAAACCCGGCGAGCGCCGCGTATGCCGCCGCCAGTTCGCCGGCGCTGCGCCCGACGACGCCGTTGCCGAGCAGTGCCGCCGATGCCTGCCCGAGCGCGCAGGCGCGGACTTCCTGCCCAAAGCGGCTGACCCGGCCGTCACTGTCGACGTCGACATCGACCGTTACCCGGCTGCCGCATATCGGCGAGACACGGACGACGCTGGCGTGCGGTTCGACAAGCCGCCCGGTATGCGGCACCGACGCGGCAAGGCGCAGGATTTCGGTGTTGTAGAGTGCATCGGCCATGCCCCGATGTAGCGACGACGGCGGCGGACCGCCACTGTCGGCAACGACGCGCGGGCTATCGACAGCTCAGGCTCGCATCGGTAGCTCAGCCCGATGCTCTCGCTGTTCAGCCGCGCCGAACCCGCGCTACCCGCCGAACTCACCATCGCCGCCCGCACGGTGCCGCTCGTCGTGGTGCGCCAGCCACGCGCGCGGCGGCTGCTGCTGCGTGCCGACGCGATCGGCGGCGTTGTCCGGCTGACACTGCCGCCGCGCGCGAGGCTCCGCGAGGCGATGGCGTTCCTCGACCAGCATCAAGGC
>CAXTTR010000250.1:0-4688 GCA_964247215.1 uncultured Sphingomonadaceae bacterium | reverse complement strand
GCCAAAGCGATAGACATCGCCCTTGCCGTGGATGCCGCTCGCCGAACTGAACGTGCGGAAGGCCTCGTTCGAGGCGGCCTGGTCGGGAACCGTGATCGAGGCAAAGCCCGGCCCGGTAACGTTGCCGAACTGCGTGCCAAGGCCCGGAATGCCGCCGATCTTGCCGTTGTTGAAGCTGTATGGCTGGTCGGCGTAGTACGGGTCGTGCTCGTTCCAGCGCCGGTAGGTAGCGCGGACGAAACCGCCGTCGTCGAAGCGCTTCTCGAGCTCGGCCTTGATATGATAGGTCTGGTAGGTGAACGGACTGTGGCGGACGCCCTTCGTCGAATCGAAGTAACCGCCGACGCTGAACGCGACGTCCTTGCCGAGGAACGACAGCGGTCCCGAGATATAGGCGTCGCCGCGATACTCGCCGTACGTCGCCGCGGTGAACCGGCCGATCGAGGTCAGGCCGTCATAGTTGACCTTGCGCGAGATGAAGTTGATCGAGGCACCCGCCGCGTTGGGGTTCAGGATGCCCGAGGTACCGCCTTCCACGGCTTCGACGCGGTCAATGGTGATGTCGGTCTGGAAATACTCGTCCGCGCCGCCGCCGCCGTACAGCACCGGCATGCCGTCCTCGAGCAGGCTGATGAACGCCTGGCCGCCGCCGGGCAGGCCACGCACCGAGTAGTTGTTCGACACCGGACCGGCGGTCGCCTCGACAAAGATGCCGGGGATCAGGTCGAGCACGTCGGCGGTGTTGCGCGGGGCGCGCAACTGCAGCTGCTGCTCGTTAACCGTGGTGACGCTGACCGACGCGTTGAGCAGGGTGCGCTTCGAGGTCGAACCAGTGACGACGATCTCGTCGAGGCCGCCCTTCGAGTCCTCGGTCCCCGTCACCGCCGGAGCCGGGGCCGTCGAAGTCGGCTGCACGGCATTGGCGTCAGCCGCAGTCGGCGCTTGCGGCACCGATTGGGCCGAAGCGGCCGACAGGCCAACGACACCGAACGCGATAATCGAAGCGGAATGCAGATAGAATCGCTTGGCGCGAATGGTCGTCATGATCGTCACTCTCCAAGGGTACGCTGCCGTCCCGGAGGCGATGCTGACTTTTCGTAAGCAGCTATCGTTCCGGTTGGTCGATCGGGCAGCGCAGGGTTAAACTGATCGGCTTGTTCGTTGTATAGGCGTTATGATTCAAATGCTTACAAACGTTAAGAAGGCATCCGCTTGACGATTGCAATGGATTACGAAAGGGATGCCGACAGTCGGTGAGCGACCGCGACAAATCCGCAACAGGCTGGGAGCTGGCCATCAAAACACTATTTCCAGCGTGGCGGCCCCGGACGGCTTTGCTTGCTCGAATCGCCGCGAGCGCGGTCGTGTTGGCATCGGCCGTGTTGGCATCGGCGACCACTGCATCGGCCGCCGGCCGGACCGGCGATCTCGGCTTCACCGTCGCCGAGGGCAACAACCTCAACAGCTTCGTTCGCGCCGGCCCGGTCGCGGCGCACCTGGTGCTGCGCTCGGGAACGAGCCCGCGTATTCTCGTGGCATTTCCAGCGGGCAACATCGGCGTCGCGGTCTGGTTCGAGCCGGTCGCGGCCGCGACCTGGAAAATCACTGGCGAGGCGAAGCCGGTGACGCTGCACGACGCACGCGGCCGCCCGCTGTATGGGATCAGCGCCGAGGCGGAGATCGCGACGCCGGTGCTCGCCGTTAAACAGGCATTGCTGTCGTCGGTGCGGGTGCTGCGTGACTATCAGGCGATCGAGCGGCTGCCCCGCTCCGTGCTGGTTGCTCCCGTCGCCAACGCCAACCGGCTGAGCTGGTCGCGTGACCGGCTCGACGGCCAGCCGGGGTATCAGCTGAGCCTGACTGTTCTCGACGGCAGGCTGAGCGGCGGGCGGCTGCTCGCCGGGGCCGACGGCAGGATCAGGTTGCGGATCGAAGCGGCATCGGGCGAGACACCGCTGACACCGCTCGGCGGCACCGCACTGCTGAATGCGAACGCTGCGCCCGATATCGCGGCGCAACGGACGCTGGCGTTTCTCAGCTACCGTGAGAAGTTCCTTGCCGGCTCGTGGCGCTTCGACACCTATTTCGGGCGTGACACGCTGATGTCGCTCCGGCTGCTGATGCCGGTGCTGCAGCCCGAAGCGGTCGAGAGCGGGCTGCGCGCGGTGGTAGCGCGGCTGTCACCGCAGGGCGAGGTCGCGCACGAGGAGGGCATCGGCGAGTATGCGGTGCTCAAAAACCGCGGCGCACCAGCCGTGGCGGGGCAAGCCGCCGACGCACCCGAACTCGACTATGGCATGATCGATTCGAGCTACATGCTCGCGCCGGTCGCGGCGACCTACCTGCTCGACGATGCGCGCGGCGCGGCGCGGGCTCGCGCCTTCCTTGCGGCCTCGAGCGAACGCGCCGACGGCGGCTCGGAGA
Organism: uncultured Sphingomonadaceae bacterium; assembly: GCA_964247215.1. GTDB lineage: Bacteria > Pseudomonadota > Alphaproteobacteria > Sphingomonadales > Sphingomonadaceae > Polymorphobacter_B. Next base: position 2,264 of record CAXTTR010000250.1, on the reverse strand, counting down.
CGGTCGGCGCGGCGCTCGTACGTAACCTGCTGCTGGTAACCGCGCAGACGCGGGGCTTTGCCGGCCAGCCCGATGCCGCACACCTGCTGGCGATCAAGCCGGGACGCGACAGCGGGCAGTGGCGCGACAGCGACACCGGGCTCGGCAAGGGCAAGTATCCGTTCGACGTCAACGCGATGTTCGCGCCCGCCGCGCTGACCGCCGCCGACCGGCTGCTCGCCAAGGGGCTGCTCGACCCGTATCTGACCCCGGCGAGCCGCGCGGCGCTCGCCGATGCCGGGCGCGCAGCGCAAGTGTGGAACGCGCACGCGGCGGATTTCTTCCGGGTCGACGTGCCCGCCCCCGAAGCACGGCGCGAGATCGAAGCGTATGCGGCGGCGCTGCAGGTTCCTGCCGCGCCCGCGCTCGCTGGCCCGGCACGCTATTACCCGTCGCGCTTCTACGCACTCGCGCTCAACGCCGACGGGTCGCCGGTCAAGGTGGTCAACTCCGACGCCGGCTTCGACCTGCTATTCGGCAATCCCGAGCCGCTGCGGCTGATCATTGAGGTCAGTTCGATGATGCGGCCGTTCCCGGCGGGGCTGATGACGAGCATCGGCCTGCTGGTGGCGAACCCGGTGTACGCATCCGCGCCGACGCAGGCGCTGTTCACTCCTGGTGCTTATCACGGACTTGTCGTCTGGTCGTGGCAACAGGCGGTGCTCGCGGCGGGCCTCGACCGGCAGCTCGCGCGCACCGGCCTGCCCGCGCCGCTGCGGACCCAGCTGACCGACGCGCGCACGCAGCTGTGGCAGGCGATCACCGCGACCAAGGCGGTGGCGAACTCCGAGCTGTGGTCGTGGCGCTATGCCGACGGGCGTTACCAGGTCGTGCCGTTCGGGGCCGGGCAAAAGGATGCCGACGAGTCGAACGCCGCGCAGCTGTGGAGCACGGTGTTCCTGGCGCTGCAGCCGCCTGTGCGCTGAGTGCTTTTTCGGATGTGGCCTGTCTTCCGAACGTTGCCCGCTGCCCCAGCGCAAGCTGGGGCCATCTCCGCGCCGGGCTGTCCCTCGCTCAGCAACGGGCCCCAGCTTGCGCTGGGGCAGCGGGTGAAGGCTGGCAGATCGATCCAACTGCAGTGGGGACTGGCTTGCGCTCTGCTGCACACTTCAATCCGCTAATTCAAGCTGTAAATCTAACGTGATGGGCAGCTGACGCTACGCCCGAAAGCCGTCATTGTCCTGCCCTTGCCCGCCAGCATCGCCAGCGTCACCCCGTTCGTCCAGCCGAACCCGTCTTGCAGCGGATACTCGCCGCCGCCGCCGGGTTTGCTGCCGGTAATATCGTATTTCTCGAGCAACCGCCCGCTGGCGCAGTATTCGCGGCCAACCGAGGCGAGCCAGCCGTGTTCAATCGCCGTTGGGTCCTGCCGATAGCGGCGCAGGCCAGCAACCGCCACCCACTGCAGCGGTGCCCAGCCGTTCGGTGCATCCCACTGCTGTCCGGTGGCGCGTGCGGTCGTCTCCAGCCCGCCTTGCTGCACCAGCGCCGCCAGCGCTCGCGCCGTCCTGGTCGCATGCTCGCTGGTCGCAGCGCCGGTGAACAACGGAAACGCCATCGCCGCGGTCGGGTCACCCATCACACGGGCATCGTCCAAGCTGTAATCGGCGTAGAAGCCCCGCGCCTGGTTCCACAAATAGCGCTCGATTGCCGCTTGCCGCGTATCGGCGCGCTGCTTGTACGCCGTCGCACAGCCGCTGTCCCCGAGCGCGGCGCACTCGGTCGCAATACTACGCTCCATGCCGTATAGCAGGCTGTTGAGATCGATCGGCACGATCCGTGTCGTCCGCAGCGTCGCGAGCGTCTTGCCGTCGGTCATCCAGCGCGAGCTGAAGTCCCAGCCGCTCTCGGCGGCCGCGCGGATGTCGCGATAGACCGCGCTTGGCGGTCGGCCCGGAACCAGCTTCGCCAGCGCCACATCCTCGCGCCACGACTCGTCGCGCGGCGTGTCGCGGTCGTCCCAGTAGCGGTTGAGCAAGGTGCCGTCGGCCATGCGAACCACCCGCCGCGCCGCCGCGCCCGGCTCGACCGCGTCCTCGCCCGCCATCCAGAACGCATGCTCGGCGCGCATCCACCTGAGGCGGCGCTGGCGTCCGGCGGTGCTGGCGTCCGCCGACAACCCGGCCATCAGGTAGAAGAACGGCGGCTGCGAGCGGCTGAGATAATAGGTTCGCGTGCCGTTCGGGATATGGCCGTAGCGGTCGATGAGGTCGCCGAAGTCGGCG
>CAXTTR010000249.1:0-4710 GCA_964247215.1 uncultured Sphingomonadaceae bacterium | reverse complement strand
CGATCGCCCGTGCATTGCTTGCGCAAGGAACATGCCTGGCAGTCGTTCGGTCGAACGGCATATCGATGCACTCCGGTCCTGCCGGTGGAAACTGCGGTGCACGAGCATGTTTCCGGCCAGACAAGTGTAGCTGTCACGGTCGCGATGGTAGGTGAACGCTCCACGCGAACTTGCCCTTGGTCTGCTCGGAGCGCTCGATTACAGGGTGTCAGCGTGCGTCGAGCAATGCCAGCACATCGGCGACCAAGCCGGTTTCGCCAAGGCGCGGAAAGACGCTAGCGATGCTGTAGGCATGTACCTTGGCGTCCAGATCAGCTGCGGCATCGACCGCCAACGCGACATTGTAGCCATGATCAAAGGCAGCGCGCGCGGTGCTCTCCACGCCTATGCTCGTTGCAATTCCCGCCAACACAATCTGCGTTACCCCTCGGGCGCGCAACACCTCGTCTAGCGCGGTCTGATGAAAGGCGCTCCAGCTCTGCTTGGTCACAAGGATGTCGCTGGGCTGTTGACCAAGTTCCGGGATCAGCTTCGCCCAATCGGCTGCAGGGGTAAAGGCATGCGGCGCGGCGTCCGTTCGTCCCGAGGGCGATCCCGTGACGTTCACCAGCACCACGGGCAGACCTCGCGCGCGAAACGCCTGGGCAAGCCGGGCGACCTGGCCGATGATCATGGTGGCGGGAGGAATGGTCGGCAGCGCGACGATGCCCTTCTGCATGTCGATCACGACGAGCGCTGAAACTGGGTCGAGTTTGGTCACGGGCATGGTTTTCTCCTGAAGGTCAGTGTGGCACGTGCGGTCATCATGCGGCGCTGCGTGGGATGGTTCGGTCGAACGTCGTCCAGACCAAAAGGCCCACGCTGATCGCGCCGATGACGAGCGCCAGGCTGTGAAGGCCCTGGTCGGTCGCGTGATGGCCGTAGACGATGCCGAGAAGGCTCGCGGCGGCGATTGCACCGATATATTGTGCGGTGCGCTGGAGGCCCGCAGCGGTGCCGATTTCGGCGGCAGGCGCCTGAAGGTAGATGGTCGCCTGTGTCGCGGCCATCGACATGCCCTGCGGCAGCCCGAAGAAAAGCACGGCGATCACGAGCAGCGAGACCGGGGTCGCCGAATGCACGAACAACAGCGCGGTGCACCCGGCGAGCGCCGAGGCGGTGCCGATGACGAACAGCGAACGGATGCCGTTGACCCGCGCGCTCCCCACCGCCGACAGCGCTGCCAGCACCGACATCGGCAGCGTGACCAGCCCCGCCTGGGCTGCCGTGAAGCCCGCCGCGCTTTCCAGCCACTGCGCAAAGCCGTAGAGGACGCAATAAAGGACCATCATGATCAACGCCGCGCGGACATAGGACAGCGTCAGCGGACGGTTGAGGACAAGCGCCCGCACGTCGAGAAACGGCATCGGACGGCGGCGGGAATGCAGCACGAGCGCTCCGCCGAGCACTGCGGCAATCGGAAGCGCCAGCCACGGCGGGTTTTTCAGTTTCATCAGGAACAGCATCGAGCTCGCTAGCGCGGCACCGAAGAGCAGGATGCCGAGCATGTCGAGCTCGGCAAGCCGTAGCTTCGACCCTCGGAACGGTTGCTTGTCCTTCGGCACCCAGAGCAGGACGAGAAGAGCCGCGAGCGCCGCGAGCGGCAGATTGACGGCGAATACGGCACGCCAGCCGAAGCAGGCCGTGAGCAGGCCGCCCAGCAGCGGTCCTATTGCTGCCGTCGCATTGCCCGTCATCGCTAAGACGCCAATCGCAGCCCGCGGCGGGGCGGACCCGGCCTGCTCGGCGCGCTGGCGGAAGAGGCTCATTGCGGCCGGATAGGCGCCCGAGGTGCCGATGCCGAGCAGCACGCGCACGGCGATCAAGGCGTCGAGCGAGCGCACAAGGTGACCGACGATGCCGCCGACCGCCACCAAGGCCAGCGAGAAGAGATAGACCCGTCGCGCGCCGAGCAGGTCGGCCATCCGCCCCAGCATCGGCTGGGCGATCGCACTTGTGAGATACAGCGAGGCGATGAGCCAGCCCGATTCGGCGACGCCGGCGTCAAACTCGGCAGCGATCGGCACGAGCGCCGTCGCGATCATGGTCGAATTGATCGGGTTCAGCATCGATCCGAGAGCCAGTGGGGCGACGAAGCGGAAGCCGAACGGGGGCTCCGATCGGGTGTCGTCTGGCGCGACGATCGAAGAGGTCACAGATCGCTCAGCCGCTGGATGGTGGCGATCGCCGCGACTAGCGCCTTTCGCTCTCCGTCCGCCAACTTCGTCATCGCCGCAAGCAGCCACTCGTGCTTCGCGAGACCCACTGCGTTCCTGACGGCTAGCCCAGCCGGGGTCAGCTCGAACAGCACCTGACGACCGTCGGTAGGGTCGGGATTCCGGTCGACTAGCGCGTCGTCTGCCAGGACCGTCAGCGTCGCACCCATCGACTGGGGCGTCACCGACTCCGCCCGGGCCAGTTCGGCAATCGTCATTGGTCCCATCCGCTCCAGTCGTGCCATAACGGCGACCTGGGACCAGGTGAGCTCTCGCGCGTTCGACACAGCGCGTAATTTGCGCATGAGCCTGCCTGCGGCCAGCAACAGATCGGCAACGGGTCGTTCCACATCTTCAGGCGCTGTTGTCATGGCGGCAATCTACAGCTCGACAGGAAGACTTGCAAGCTTTCCTTGCGAACTGTGGAGGCTATGTTCTCGTCAGATTGCGCACTGCTGCTCGATTGCAGACGCACAGGCACGCAGCCGAACGAGCAAATCGGGCAGTCGACCGCTATTTTGCCGCTTCGAGGTCGAGGCCGAGACGGCTGCGATTACGGAAGCGATCGGGCTGTGCCCCGCGGAGTGGTGTAGGATTACCGATCCTCGGCCGGGCCAAGGGTGATCAGGCTGCCAGTGCACGGCAAGAACCCGCACCCGGCCCACCTGGTCGCGCTGTTCGACCTCAAGGCTCGGCGGCACATGGGCGACTTCAGCACCTACCCCCACCTAGCGCCGCATGGGCTGCGCTGGGGGCCGCAGGGCCAGCTCTACTGCGTGTGCGAGAACAGTGGCGTGGTCCTGGAAATGAACGCCAAGACCGGCGCCATCGGGCATGTCATTGAGGTCGGTTCCAACAAGGCGCACCAGATCGAGGTGCTGCCGGACGGCAGCAAGCTCTACACCGAAAACGAGGAGGACCCGTTCGCCTCCGTGATCGACTTGGCCACCCGCAAGCGGCGCGGGACGATCCCCGCGCCGAACGGCTTGGTCGGGCTGAGCCTGTCGCCGGATGGCAGGACCGTCCTGCTGGTGGACGCGCAAAAACCGCAGATCATGGTGGTGGACACGGCTACCGACGAAGTGGTGTCCACCATTCTCCTGGACGGGCACGACAAGGCGGCGCAGATCGCGCGCTACAGCCCCGATGGCCGGCACTTGGTCGTCACCAGCGTGGACGCGCCGCTGGCGACCATCTTCGATGCCGGCCTTACGACACAGCGGCTGCTGCGCTTGGGCCAAGGCCCGATGAACATGGCGTTCACGCCGACGGCCGCACAGTGCTGATCGCCAACCAGAACGAAGGCACTCTCGCCGTCTGCGATTTTGATCAGGCCGAGGTGCGGCGCACCGTTCGCGCTGGCATCGGCGTCGAAGCCCTGGCGTTCTTCTGAGACGCATCATGGATGGCAGCCAGTTCCGGCCGAGGGCTAGTTCACCGCGGGGGATTTTACCTTCTCGGACGGCGAGCACATGGACGTGCGGCTCGCCTACCAAACCCTCGGCACCCTGGCGCCTGGCCGCGGCAACGCGGTCCTGCTTCTGCACGGCACGGCCGGCAGCGGGCGCCAGTTCCTGCAGCCGGCCTTCGCAGGCGAGATGTTCAGCCCCAGCGGCCCGCTCGATGCGCGCAGCCACTTCATTATCCTGCCGGACGCCATCGGACATGGAGGATCAAGCAAGCCGAGCGATGGGCTGGGGCAATCGTTCCCCTGCTACGGCTATGCCGACATGGTGGCGGCGCAGCACCGCCTGGTGACGGAGGGTCTTGGACTGCGGCGGCTCCGCCTGATCATGGGCACCAGCATGGGCGGCATGCAGACCTGGATGTGGGGCGGGCGCGCCCTGCCGAACATGGAACCCTTTGCCGGCTTTGACGACCTCGGCCTGCTCGTGGCCCGGTGCCTCCTCTCGCTGGTCTTCGCAGCCAGCGCCTATGACAAGTTCATGGCGCCGCCGCGGGAGATTGCGATGCTGAGCAGCTTGCACCTGCCGTTCCCGCGCCTGCTTGAACGCGGCATCGGCGTGTTCGAGGCCGTCGGCGTGGCGTCGCTCGTCTTCGGCATCTATGCGCGGCCGATGTCCTTGCTGCTTGGCATGTTCATGCTGGCCGTCACCGTCATGTTCGTGCGCTTCTGGTCCGAGCAGGGCGAAAAGAAGTCGACTGACCGCAATACCTTTTTTGCCAACCTGTCGATCGTCGGTGGATGTCTTCTCGTGGCAATCGCTGGACCCGGGCGGATGGCGTTCACGCCGTGGGGCAGAATGCACCGCTGTGCCGGGACGCAGGCCGCTGGCTGCCTTCAGCAAACGCCAGCCTCATCATGAGCTAAGGGACCTGCGGCATAAATCACTCCAGATGGCCAAAACGCACAGCTTCGTGGTCACTCGGCCATGATATCATTGCCAGCTGAAGGCGAGCGGCGGTTTCTCGCCTGCGATCGTATTGAGATGGG
>CAXTTR010000248.1:3688-4719 GCA_964247215.1 uncultured Sphingomonadaceae bacterium | reverse complement strand
CGAAATGTACATGCTCGTGCTCGAACAGGCCGACACCGGACGCATCGGCGGCACCGCGGTGATCTTCAGCCGCATCGGCGTCGGCTTTCCGTTCTACAGCTACAAGCTCAGCAGCGTCTCACAGCACTCGCGCGCGCTCGATAAGACCTTTTCAATGCAGCTGCTCAACCTCGTCACCGACCACGACGGCTCGAGCGAAGTTGGCGGGCTGTTTCTCCACCCCGACCTCCGCGCCGAAGGCCTTGGGCGATTGCTGGCGCGCAGCCGTTACCTGTTTATCGCGTCCCACCGCGCCCGCTTCAGCGAACGGCTGCTTGCCGAACTCCGCGGCGTCATGACCGAAGATGGTGATTCACCGTTCTGGGACGGGCTTGGCGCGCGCTTTTTCGGGCTCGGTTTCCGCGAGGCCGACCAGTTCAATAGCGTCCATGGCAATCAGTTCATCGCCGACCTGATGCCCAAGCACCCGATCTACATCGCCTTGCTCGCCGATAGCGCCCGCGCGGTGATCGGCCAGCCGCACCCGCACGGCGTCCACGCGATGCGAATGCTCGAAGCGGAAGGGTTCGCGTTCGACGGCTATGTCGACATCTTCGACGGCGGCCCGACGATGACGGTGCGCACCGACCTGATGCGCACCGTCGCCGACAGCCGCGCCGCCCCCGTCGCCGAGTTCGCTGCGACCAGCGTCGGGCTGCCACGCGCGCTGCTCGCCAGCGGGCGGCTGCGCGACTTCCGCGCGTGGAAGGGTCATGCTAATATCGACGCAGACGGCGGGCTGGTGCTGCCGCGCAGCGAAGCCGAGTGGCGGCAGGTCGGTATCGGCGACGAGGTGCGTTATGTCGGATACTGACCTGATCTCGACCGACCCGTGTACGGGCGAGACCGTCTGGGCAGGGGCTGCGGCAACCGCGGGTGAGGTCGATGCCGCCGTCGGTGCGGCACGCGAAGCCTTCCCGGCGTGGGCGCGGATGTCATTCGCCGACCGCATCGGCTTCTTCAGGCTGGATGCCGCGCAGGATCGCGATCAA
>CAXTTR010000248.1:0-3678 GCA_964247215.1 uncultured Sphingomonadaceae bacterium | reverse complement strand
GGCGGTCCGCGACCGTGCCGAAGACTTCGCGCGGCTGATCGCGCGCGAGACCGGCAAGCCGCTGTGGGAAACCCGCACCGAGGTCGCCAGCGTCGCCGCCAAGGTCGACATCTCGGTCACCGCGCAGGCCGAGCGCGCCGGGTCACGCACTGGTGAGGTCGGTGGCGTCCGGCAGGTACTGCGCCACAAGCCGCACGGCGTGCTGGCGGTGCTTGGACCGTATAATTTTCCGGCGCATTTACCTAATGGCCACATCGTCCCGGCGCTGCTGGCGGGCAATACCATCGTCTTCAAGCCGTCCGAGCAAACTCCCGCTGTGGCGGCGTTCATGGCCGATTGCTGGACCGCCGCGCGGCTGCCGACGGGGGTGCTCAACCTCGTGCAGGGCGCGGGCGATACCGGGCGCGCGCTCGCCGGGCATGACGGGATCGACGGGTTGCTGTTCACCGGTTCGGCGACGACCGGCGCGGCGCTGGCGCGCCAGTTCGCCGAGACGCCGCAGCGCATCCTCGCGCTCGAGATGGGCGGTAACAACCCGCTGATCGCTTGGAACATCGCTCCCGAACGCCTCGATGCCGCTGCAGCGTTGATCATCCAGTCCGCCTATCTCTCGGCAGGGCAGCGCTGCACCGGCGCACGACGACTGATCGTACGCGATAGCGATGCCGCTACGCTGCTCGATCGCGTCGGCAGGCTGGTCGACCGCATTATCGTCGGCGCGCCGTTCGACGAACCGCAGCCGTTCATGGGTCCGGTGATCGACAACCGCGCCGCGACTACGCTTCAGGACGCGTTCGGCACGCTGATCGGGCGTGGCGGCGAGGTGCTGCGCATGATGGCACGGCGCAACATGGAGCTGCCATTTCTGATGCCCGGGCTCATCGACGTCACCGCAGTCGCTAACCGCGCCGACACCGAGCTGTTCGGGCCGTTGCTCCAGGTCATTCGCGTGCCCGATTTCGACGCCGCGCTCGCCGAGGCCAACGCGACCTGCTTCGGACTCGCCGCCGGACTGATCGGTGGCGACGCGGCGCTGTACGAGCGGTTCTGGAGCGAAACGCGCGCCGGCGTCGTCAACTGGAACCGCCCGACCAACGGCGCGGCATCGAACGCGCCGTTCGGCGGTGTCGGGCTATCGGGCAACCACCGCCCGAGCGCTTACTATGCGGCAGATTATTGCGCCTTCCCGGTTGCCAGTCTTGAAGCCGACGCGGCCGAGGGCAGCATCGCGACAGGATTGCGGTGATAACCGAGATCAACTTCGACGGCATTATCGGCCCTAGCCACAGCTACGCCGCGCTCAGCCTCGGCAATCTCGCGAGCACCGCACACGCCGGAGCAACGTCGTACCCGCGCGCTGCCGCGTTACAGGGATTGGCGAAAATGCGCGCGCTGCTCGACTACGGGTTGCCGCAAGGCTTCCTGCTGCCGCCCGAGCGCCCCGCCGTCGGCTGGCTTCGCGCGCTCGGCTTCAACGGCAGCGACGACGCGGTTGCAGCCGCTGCATACGCCGCCGACCCGCGGCTGTTCGCGTCGGCCATGTCAGCGTCGAGTATGTGGACCGCCAATGCCGCCACGATCTCGCCCGCGCCCGATACCGGCGACGGCCGGTGCCACATCAGCATCGCCAACCTGTCGCGCATGCTGCATCGCAGTCTCGAAGCGGCCGCGACTGAGGCGCAGCTACGCGTCGCCTTCGCGCACTCAAGCTTCACCGTGCACGCGCCCGTGCCCGCCGCATTCGGCGACGAGGGTGCCGCGAACCACATGCGGCTGTGCCCCGCGCATGACGCGCCCGGTGTCGAGGTGTTCGTCTACGGAGAAGACGGCGGCGCGTTCCCCGCCCGTCAGTCGAGGCGCGCGTCGGAGGCAGTCGCGCGCCGTCATGGGGTCGACGCGCTGTTTGTCGAGCAATCGCCCGAAGCTATTGCGACGGGTGCGTTCCACAACGATGTCGTGGCGGTCGCCAGCGGGAACGTGCTGTTCGCACACGAGCAGGCGTTTTCGAGCCGGGAGAGGTTGTACACGGCGCTGACGGCCCGCTTGCCTGAAGTCATCATCGTCGAAGTTTCCGCGGTAGCGGTCAGTTTGGAAGACGCGGTTGCCTCGTATCTTTTTAATTCGCAGCTGGTGACACTGCCCGCTACCGGAGCCGGCATCGATATCGGGTCGATAGCTCGTCACACGGCGTCGGCGAACAGGGAAATGGCACTCGTTCTGCCTCGTGAAGCGGCGGCGAACATCGCGGTCAGTCGTTACCTGGACACGCTACTGGCAGGCAACGGCCCGATCCGCGCTGTGCATTATGTCGATGTCGGCGAGTCGATGCAGAACGGTGGCGGCCCAGCCTGCCTGCGGCTACGGGTCGTCACCGATCCGGCCGCTGTCGACCCGAGGTTTCTGCTGGATGCGCGTACGGCAGACCGGCTGGCGCGCGTGATCGAGGCTTACTGGCCCGAGTCGATCGTCAGCGGCGATCTGGGTTTACCCGGCTTGTGGCAGCAGCTTCGAGGTGCACACGAAGCATTGTTGGTGGCAACTAGGCTAGCAGGTGTGCTGTAAGACCACGCTTATGGCTGCCGGGGCCGCTCGCCGGTAAGGCAGCTTCCTCGTGCGGCGGCGACGCGCGGCGGTACCAACCATGCCGAAGCCGACGAACAAGAGTGCCCACGTTGCGGGTTCAGGGACAGCCTCGCTTGGCTGGCCGATCTGGAATCCGCTGAACGAGCCGTCGGCGTTGGTCATGAAGAAGTAGCCGTTGGCATAGCCTTGGCCGTAATTTAGCGCGTACGGACCCGGTGTTGCGCCGCTGAGCTGGGCTGTATCGACCAGTGCTCCGGTGTTAAGGTCATAGGCGTTCAAGCCCTGCGCGTTATAGCTGATCGCATAGTTACCGAAAATCGATACGGCACCCTTCGACGCTCCAGCGGCGAGAACGACAGACTTTGTCTTTGTTCCAGCGAGGTCCCAGAACTGGAGCGTACCGCTGTTATTGCCAACGTAATGCGTACCGTCGCTATCTAGCACGACTTGGCCATTCACAGCGAAAGGCCCGGTAAGCTGTTGAAAGATAACGAAGGAGCCGAAGCTGGTCTCCTTATAGAGGTAATTAATTTGGTAATCGCGGGCGTAGACACCGCCAGCGGCATCGGTGAACAGCGACCGGAACTCCATGCCGGGAGCTGGCCGCACCGAGAACAGTACTTTTCCAGCTGCGTCGAGCTTGACGAACGGACTATTCGTGCCGCCTCCGTATCCAGTGTAGTAATTACCTTGCGAATAGGTGACGCTGGTCGGTATGTAATAACCGCTTGCCGACTGTAACGTCAGTGTGCTGCTATAACTTGCAGCGCCGAATACGGTGCCGGCGGCCGCCGCAGAAACCACGCAACTACCTACCGCAGCTGCGATCAGAACTTTGTACATTTCAATTTCCATTCGCAACGGCGACCGGTTCATTCCAGCAGGCACTCGGTAAGCGTAAGCGAATTACACGAAACGCAGCTTAATTTCGCTGCACTCGGCATAGCACGCTGGTTCGATCCAGCCAGATTTGTTGGAGCCAGATCGGATGTATCAGCTCCCAAAGTTTTAAAACAATCTCGCATCCTGCTTCGCAGCGACGGCGGGCTCAGCACTGGTCAGCTCCGACCTGTGTCACTAGCGTGATGCTATGAT
>CAXTTR010000247.1:276-4746 GCA_964247215.1 uncultured Sphingomonadaceae bacterium | reverse complement strand
CGCCCGGTTGTAGAAGACGATGCCGGTCCAGTCGCCGCCCTAGCGACTCCTGAAGCTTAGTTCGGCGCGTCGCTCGACATGATTGTCCCACCGGCGGCGAGAGGCGATCAGGTCGCGGATCGTGCCGATCTTGAGCTTATGCTGGCGCGCAAAAACGACGAGATCATCGCGCCGCGCCATCGTCCCGTCCTCGTTCATGATCTCGCAGATCACCCCCGACGGGTTGAGCCCAGCTAACCGTGCGACGTCCACCGCCGCCTCGGTGTGACCGGCGCGCACGAGCACGCCGCCGTCGCGCGCGATCAAAGGGAAGGTGTGACCCGGTGAAACGATGTGCTCGGCGCCCCGGCTGTTGTCGGTCGCGACCGCGATCGTCCGCGCGCGATCAGCCGCCGAGATACCCGTCGTGACGCCGTCGCGCGCCTCTATCGACTGCGTACAGGCGGTGCCGAAGCGGCTCTTCTGGTGCCGCCCATCAGCCCGAGGCCGAGCGTCTCGGCGCGATCGCGGCCGAGCGCGAGGCAGATCAGGCCGCGGCCGCAGCGCGCCATGAAGTTGACCGCATCGGGGGTAATCATTTGGGCGGGCAGGACGAGATCACCTTCGTTTTCCCGGTATTCGTCGTCGATCAACACGGTGATCCGACCGTTCGCGGCCTCGGCAATTATCTCTTCGGTCGAGGCAACGAAGCCGCGCACTGCCGACGCCTCAGTCATGACTGACCCAGCCATGATCGAGGACAACTGCATCACGCGCCGGGATACGACAGCGAAAGGCGAGACGCCGGTCCTGTCGCCAAATATTGATTTCGATGGTTTCGCCGGGATAGACCGGGCCGGTAAAACGGACGCCAGCGCCGGTCATTGCAACGGGCGCGAGGTCGATACCCGCGACTACCGCACGAAGCGTTACGCCGAAGCTGCACAGTCCGTGCAGGATCGGCGCGCCGAAGCCGGCTTCGGCAGCAATGGCGGGGTCGGCATGCAGCGGGTTCGTGTCCCCGCTGAGCCGATAGAGCAAAGCCAGATTCGGCGGTATAGTCTCGGTGACGGTCGAATCGGGCTGACGATCGGGGAACGTCGGTCGCGGCGTCGACGGGCTCGCCGGACCGCCAAAGCCGCCGTCGCCGCGACAGAACAGGCTGGACGTCAACAACGCCGCCGGTTCGTCCGCGTTGTCGAAGTATAGCGCCCGCTCGGAGGTCACGATCGCGCCGCGGCCGATTCCCTTATCGACAACGCTTGTTACCCTAGACCTGCTGCGAACGCTTGCCCGCACCGGCAGGGGGTGGCGGAGTGTGAAAGACTGTTCTGCATGGACGACTTTCGCATAATCGATTCCAGTAGCAGGGTCACTTGCCCACCGCGGTCCTGCGGCAAGCACGAGTGCCAGGGACGGGAAAGCTTGAAGCTCGCGCTCGTAGACATAGCGTAACTGGCGCGGGTCGAGCGGATCACTGCCAAAGCCCAGCCCGAGCGCATACAGGATGCAGTCGCGTTCATCATAGTCCTGCCGCGCGTCCGAGATGCTCCAGTCGAGCAGGCGCTGCGCATCGATAGTCATGCTGGCATCGTCACTGCGCGGTAGCGATCAGGCATAGTGTTCCTTGATCCCCGCCATGAACTTGTTGAGGTTGGGCAGCCCTGAACTGGCAGTCAGTCCGCCATCGACGGGAACGACCGCACCGGTCATGAACGAAGCCGCGTCCGAGGCGAGAAAGGCAAGCACCTCGGCGACCTCGTCGGGAGTGCCAAGCCGTGCCATCGGCACGGGCGCGAGGAACGCCTCGAGCAGTCCCGGAATCTGCGCGACCCCGGCCACCATCGGCGTATCGGTAACGCCCGGACAGACGACGTTGACGCGAATACCGGCGGTCGCATAGTCGAGCGCGAGGTTGCGCGAGTAGTTGATCAGTCCGCCCTTCGCGGCATTGTAAGATGCCATGCCGAAGTCGCCAGCCATCCCTGAGATTGACGCGACGTTGACGATAGCTCCACCGCCGCCGCCGAGCATGTGCGGGATCGCGGCCCGGCAGCAGTAAAATACCGAGAAGAGATCGACTTCCAGCACGCGCCGCCACAGCGCGGGATCGGTATCCGTTGTGGAACCCATGCCGGTCACTCCGGCATTGTTGAAAAGCATGTCGATCCGGCCAAAGCGCACCATCGTCGCGGCGACGAGCGCGTCGACCTGGTCGATATCAGCGACATCGCATTGCTGGAAGGCGACCCGTTCTTCTCCGTACGTCGTAATCATCGCCGCGGCGATTTGCTCGCCGAGATCGGCAAGCATCACCGAACCGCCGTCCCGCACAACCAATTCTGCGATCGCTGCACCGATGCCGGAGGTGCCCCCGGTGATCAGTGCCACCTTACCGGTGAAGCGCATAACTCTCGCCTGCCATTCCATTAAGTCGGGCAGACAAAACGCCGACAGCACCATTCTGACAAGCGGAATAGATAAATTGTTTCTTTCCGCTTTCCGAATGGTAGCCCGCGATCTCACACTGCGCAGATCGCCTGTGACAGTGCTGACCGGATTGAAGCGGAATGCCGAATAAGCCTTACAATAAATCTGATTGCACGATTGACGTCGCATTCCGTACCGTTTGCACTCCAAGGGACAGGGTAAAACTATATGCCTTACGCAACGAGGATGCCGGTTGGCGGATGAAACAATATGGCAACTTTATCGACGGCAAATGGTGTTCGCCGGTTGGTGGGCAATCGCTCGAGACCGAGAATCCTTTCACGCGCCAACCGTGGGCGTCGATCGCGCGGAGTGGCGTCGAGGACGTAAACCGCGCCGTCGAGGCGGCATCGGCCGCGTTTGAGACCGGCCCCTGGCGCAAGCTGAGTGCGACGGCACGCGGCAAATTACTGTGGAAAATGGGCGATCTGCTCGAGGCCAATATCGACCGGCTGGCGCGTGTCGAATCTCACGACAATGGACGCACCCTATCGGATATGCGGGGCATCGTCGCGTACCTCGCCGACTATTTCCGATATTTCGCCGGGCTGGCAGACAAGGTCCAGGGAGCCGTCCCGCCTGTCGAGAAAAGCGATTACTTTAGCTACACGCGGCACGAGCCCTATGGCGTCGTCGCGGCAATTACGCCGTGGAATAGCCCGCTGTTACTGGTGGTATGGAAACTCGCACCAGGGCTCGCGGCGGGCAATACATTCGTGCTCAAGCCACACGAGGTGGCGTCGGTGGGGACACTCGAGCTCGCGGCGCTGTTCACTGAGGCGGGTTTTCCCAACGGGGTGGTTAATGCTGTCACCGGCACCGGAGCGGAGGTCGGCGAAGCGCTTGTCACCCACCCCAAGGTCCGTAAAATCGCTTTTACCGGCGGCGATGTTGCCGGCCGGGCAATCTACATGAGTGCCGCGCGCGACTTCAAACCCGTTACGCTCGAACTGGGCGGCAAGTCGCCCAACATTGTGTTCGACGATGCCAACCTCGACAACGCCGCCAAGGGTAGTGTGTTGGGGATGTTCAATACCTCTGGACAGGCCTGCATTGCCTGTTCGCGCGTGCTCGTTCAGGAAAGTATCTTCGATGCGTTTGCCGAGAAGCTGATTGCGCATACGTCAGCGGCTCGGCTTGGCGACCCGCTCGACCCGGCGACCGAGATGGGCCCGATGGGCTGCCGTACCCACTTCGACAAGGTGCTGGGTTATATCAGTCTGGCGCGTGAGGAAGGTGCGAGCATCCTGCTCGGCGGCGAAGCGTCGCACCGGGCAGGACTCGAGGGTGGATACTTTATCGAACCGACTATTCTCGGCAACGTTACGAATGACATGCGGGTCGCGCGAGAAGAGATTTTCGGTCCAGTAATGTCGTGCCTCAAGTTCAAGGACGAAGAAGAGGCGATCGCGATCGCCAACGACAGCGATTATGGGCTGGGCGCGGGAGTGTGGACCGAGGATATGCGGCGCGCCATCCGCGTCTCGCACCGGCTTGAGGCCGGGTCGGTCTACGTCAACTCGTATCGGGTGGTTAGCTTCATGTCACCCTTTGGCGGCTACAAACACAGCGGTTTGGGCCGGGAAAACGGAGTCGAGGCGATCCACGAATATCTGCAGACGAAGAGCATTTGGATTTCGCTTAACGAAACTGCGCCAGCACCATTCGGCAAACCCTATGGCTGAGCGGGCCGCAACGTAATCAGGTTAAAGGAGCGCTTACGATGGCACTGAATGGTATCGTCCGTCCCGCTGCTCGCCCGCGGCTGCGCTTCGGCATCTTTATGCCGCCGATGCACCCGACCACCGAAGATCCGACGCTGGCGATTGGGCGCGATCTCCAGTTGATGGAACTGCTCGACGAGCTTGGCTATGCCGAGGCGTGGATCGGCGAGCATCACTCGGGCGGCTGGGAGATTCACGGCAGCCCGGAGATCTTCATCGCCGCTGCATCGCAGCGCACCAAGCATATCCGCTTCGGCACTGGCGTGGTGTCCACGCC
>CAXTTR010000247.1:0-266 GCA_964247215.1 uncultured Sphingomonadaceae bacterium | reverse complement strand
GTCCACGCCTTACCACCATCCTTTCATGGTTGCCGAGCGCATCCGTAACCTCGATCATTTAACGCGCGGGCGCTTGATGTTCGGCATGGGGCCGGGTTCGCTGCCGTCCGATGCGCACATGCTTGGCATCAACACGGCCCGGGTGCGTGACCTGCTTGCTGAATCGATTGAGCCGATCATCAGGTTACTAAACGGCGAAACGGTAACGATGAAGACCGACTGGTTCACGCTGCAGGATGCCAGGCTGCACTTCCTGCCATACAATG
>CAXTTR010000246.1:3619-4777 GCA_964247215.1 uncultured Sphingomonadaceae bacterium | reverse complement strand
GCTGCCGGACGGCATCTCCACCTCGGACGACCCGTTCCCGGCGGCGCGCTCGGCCGCAAGTTGCTGATGCACGTCGCCGACCTGATGCTCGGCTGTCATCCGAATCTCGTCGAGCGGGTTCCACTTGGCGCTGCCGGAATTGGCGGCGGGCTCGAAACGGATGACATAGTTGCCGGCATGGTCGTGCCGCCACCCTGCAGTCATTTCCCACAGCTCGCCCTTCAAGTCGGCAATGACGGCGCTCTCCGGCCAGGATAGCAGCGTCGGAATAACCAGGCCGACGCCTTTGCCCGATCGCGTCGGCGCGTAGGTCAAAACATGCTCGGGGCCGCTGTGGCGAAGATAGTGGACCTTGCCGGCCTTATCCTCCCAAGCGCCGACGTACACGCCGTCGGGGTTGTCGAGCAGGCCTGCGGCCTCGATGTCCTTGCGGCCTGCCCATCGGGCGGAGCCATGCAGAAAGGGATTGCCCTTGGCGCGTCCGCCAAACTTCACGACCGCCGCGAAGCACAATCCTACAGCGAGAACGCCGAAGCCGACAGTCCCGGCCTTCATGAACTCGGGCTGATAAACCTTATGCCACGCCATCGCCCATGCGATGATCCGCGTGGGTGGATAAAGGTGGTGCGTATTGCTGCCGAGCGTCGGATGGTAATGGAACATTGCGGCGAAGAACTGCGTCGCGCCCCAAAGCGCGGCGACGCATGACAGCAGGAATATGAAGGCCAGCAGCGGGACGTTGGTGCTGCCCGCCTGCTTGCGCAACCGGACCTGTGGCCCAACCAGGTTGTTCCGCTTCTCGCTCACTGGCCTCTCCGCCTGCTTGGCCGGGGGACGATGCGACCTGCCTCGATCCTGACCTGTTGGCCCCGCTGCCGGGGCAGTGCCTTCGCCTCAACCTCGTCGATCGGCTTGACAAGGATCGCGTCGTCGCGCTCGAACAGCGCTAGACTCTGGCCCCCGATCGACCGAACGCCGACGAATGTAAGTATTTCGTTGGTGCCAGTATAGCGTATATGTGGCTTGATGTCTGCCATCAACGTTCTTTTACTGTTCCTTTCGGCGATGTAACTTTCGGCGGGGTCCGGCGTAGCTACTCGAAGTGTATCCCGTCGCACGCTATCAGCGTGTTCGGGTCGCGAGTGCTCCAACTCACGC
>CAXTTR010000246.1:410-3609 GCA_964247215.1 uncultured Sphingomonadaceae bacterium | reverse complement strand
GTGCATCACGCGACAGAAGCATTTCACTTCGGCTGCCGATGCGAACCACATCGAGTTGCGACACTGTTCGCAAACGGTTTTCATAGCCGGGCGGCGGTCCGCTGCTAACTCGTCCAGCGTGGGGCTTCCCGGCGATGTCGGCGGCGGCGATCCCGATGGTGCGGACGGGTGGTCGGGCTCCGGTTCGGGCGGTGACGCCGCCTCCGACGGCGGCTGCGCGCCCATACTCTCCATTGCCAGGGCTATCTCGTGCAGCTCCTGGTCCGTTATCTCCGTCGGCCGTACTCCGTCGTCCCGCTCCGTCATTTCCTAGCTCCTTCCAACGTCGTTCATAATCGGCGCGTTGCCGGTCGAGGCGCGCATCTGCAAACCGGACTTCGGGCATTGTCGCCGCCGCGACGGCGGCGACGCGCGCGCGGAACTGGCTGCTGCCCTCGATCTGCAGAACCTCGCCGTAGCGGGCGTGAGCGACGCGCAATGCCTCCACGATCCCGGCGATGTCGGCCCCGCGCGATACACTCAGTTTCGATCCGTCGTCCCGGACTGCAGCGTGGGCCGAATGGAAGATGATGGTACCGGCTTTCGTCACGCCGTCGACCTGTGCGCCGCCGATCGCCGCCGCGCCGACGGTGGCAGCGCCGGCGTCGATCGCTAGCCCTTGCCCGGAACTGGCAACTTTGGTGCGCGCGCGAAGCGCCCTCAAGGCGTCGGCGTCGCCGCGCGTGGCCTCGCGCTGCAGCCAGTCTGCCCAGGTCAGCGGTCGCGCGGCGCGGCCGATCGCACCGCGCTCGCCCTCAAAGCGCGACCGCGCGTCGCCGATCGTCTTCCTCAATTGGTGCGAGCTGACGGCATAGGTCACGCGCTTTCCTTGCCGGGTCAACTTGATCGCCGCGCGTTCAAGGTCGCCCCGACGCTTTGCGGCGGTGATCGCGGCGTCGCGGCGCGCTCGGGCATTAGCCAGCGCCTCGGCCCTGACGGTGCGAGCGGCGCTGTCCTCGCGTTTGTACCGGGCGAACAGCGCCGTCGTATCGACACGGGTCGCGAGCGGACGTTTTTCGTAATGCCGGGCTGGTGTCGCGTCTGCGGCCGCTCCAGCGGCGGGCTTGAAGACTCCTAGCCGTTTCTCGAGACTGGCTCTGCCAAGCTCACGCGCGACGGTGCTCGGCTTGATCGCGATGCCCGCGCTGTCGATGAAAACAAGCCCGGCACCTCGTTGCTGCAACGCCAGCCCATTTGACGCTGCAACCGTGTGTAAGGCCTCCCAATTGGTCGCCCCGCGCAACTGGTCGAGGCATGTACGCCGAATCCAGTCGCGGAGCGGCTCGATGCCGCTCGCCTGCGCCATATCATCGGCGCGGTTCTCGCCGCCGGTCTTCTGGCCTTGG
This sequence comes from uncultured Sphingomonadaceae bacterium, assembly GCA_964247215.1. Taxonomy (GTDB): domain Bacteria; phylum Pseudomonadota; class Alphaproteobacteria; order Sphingomonadales; family Sphingomonadaceae; genus Polymorphobacter_B. Next base: position 2,224 of record CAXTTR010000246.1, on the reverse strand, counting down.
TGGTTGGTGATAAAGAGCCCGTGATCGCGCTCAAACTGCGCGCATACCTCGCCCATTCGACGGTATGCATTATAGGGCTCGTAGAAGCTGCGCTTGGTCGGGTGAACCTTGTTGATTGCTATATGGATATGAACATTGTCGGTGTCGTAATGAACCGCGCTCATGCGCTGATATTCCGCAAAGCCTAGACCGTCGCATAAAGACTGTTCCGCTGCGCGAAGCGTCTCGGCGTCGGGCGTCTCGCCCGGCGCGAACGAGATAACCAAGTGGTAGGTTTTGTCCCCGGTTGCGCGCGTGTTCCGGCTCTGCAGCGTTTCCGCTTCAACAACCGCACCGGCAACATCGTCGTGCTTGAAGTTGGTGAAACGGACCTCGCCGACGCGCTCGTTCTTGCCGTGAGCGCTGGTGATGTAGGCAGCAAGGCCCGCGAAACTGCTCTGCTTCGCACTTCGCATCGCGATGTGCTTGGCGATCATGCCAAAACTTTAGCCGGTAAAATGTGCAATGCCCGATTCACGCCCGCGCCTTCAATACCGTCTCGGCAATGACCCTGATCTCGTGCTGCGTCTCTCCGATCTTCTCCAGCGCTTTCTGGATTAAGGGCCGCACGTCGTTGGGCGCGAACTTCTTCAAACGCTGGTCGTCGGTGAGAAACATTTTCAACAAGCCGCCTAGTCGGCCTGCATCGGCGGATACGGTAAGCATGGTGTCGATCGCGTCCAGCTCGATCATGCTACGTGGCTTGTAGTCGAGGCCAAGCCGCCGAAGATACGTCGATGTGCTTAGTCCTACTTCACTGGCTGCAAGCGCAATGACCTCGCGCTCAACCGGCAAGCAGTAAACCCGGATAGCCGTGCTGCCTTTCCGGGTGGCGTCCATGCCGTCGTCCATCACATCTCCATGTCGGCGGTAGCCGACCCCCATAAGGGCAAAGATGCCATTGAGCGCCACCGGCGCGAATTGGCGTGTGAAGTAGGACTGCCAGCTTGCTGGTAGGCCTACTTCACCTATCTTGCCCAGCTTCTGTCTGCTCTTAGTACACCTGCTCTACGCCCTCAAGATGCCTAAAAGCGCCGGGAACTTGCCTAGTAGCTGTTTCTGAGATGCATGGGCAACTATCAGGCAACTCTTAGGCAGATAACAGGCAACTACAGGGCGTTGCAGGACCATACAAATATTGGTAAGTGTACGCCATGAAGGACTCTGGAAAGATTACCCCCATTCTTGACCGGCTTCGCGCCGCTGACAAAAAGCGGGTCGACGAAAACACGAAAGGCAAGAACCGGCGGTATATTCTGAGCCATCGCGACGAACTCGAAGCGGCATTATCGACCGGCTATTCTCTCAGCCGGGTGTTCGAGCTGCTACGCGATGAGGGTGTGTTGCGCTCGGATTATTCGTCCTTCCGTCGAGCTGCCCGTGCGCTCGGTCTCGGTGTAACCCGGCAATCCATCGAACCTAAGCCTGCACCAAACAAGTCGCCGGTCGTCGAGGTAACGCCTCCCAACAAGCCCCCATACAAGTTCGAGCGTCCCTCCGATGAACCTCGGCAGTTCGTCCATAATCCCCGCCCCAACAAGGAACCTTGGAAATGAGTCTGCCTGTCCACCTCGTGCTCCAAGGCAAAGGCGGTGTCGGAAAAACGTTCATCGCCGCCCTGCTCGCGCAATATCTTGGGCGTGATGACAATCCTAAGCCTCTCTGCGTCGACACCGATCCGGTTAACGCCAGTTTTAGCGGCTATAATTCGCTCAAGGTCCAGCAGCTCGCCCTTCTGGAAGGCGGCGAAGTCAACAAGCGCGGGTTCGATGCTC
>CAXTTR010000246.1:0-400 GCA_964247215.1 uncultured Sphingomonadaceae bacterium | reverse complement strand
GCCGGTTGTCGTCGACAATGGTGCTTCCAGCTTCCTGCCGCTCTCGGAATATCTCCTTGCGAATAGCGTCCTGCCGATGCTTCACGATATGGACCGGCCTGTCGTGCTGCATACGGTGCTGACTGGCGGGCAAGCACTCCTCGATACAATCGAGGGCTTCACGTCGATGGCCAAATCCTATCCCAAGGAAGCGGCGATCGTCGTTTGGCTCAATCCGTTCTGGGGGCCGATCGAAACCAACGGTCTCGGCTTCGAGGCATCCCCGGCATATAAGGCATACAAGACCCGTATCGCCGGCATGATCGCACTGCCGAAGTTCGATCCCGACACCTTCGGCCGTGACATCGCCGATATGGTCACCGAACACTTGACGTTCGATGAAGTAGCTGCAGACGTGAAG
>CAXTTR010000245.1:0-4802 GCA_964247215.1 uncultured Sphingomonadaceae bacterium | reverse complement strand
CGGCTGCGCGAGTGGCTGGGTGACGGGCGGCATGGTGACATGCTGTGGATGGCGACGACCGAAGCACGCCGCGGTTCGCCGCAAGCGCTGTGGCCGGCTGTGCGGTCCGTAATCCTGCTCGGCACCAGCTATGCGCCAAGCCTGAACCCGCTGCGGCATGCTACACACGGCGAGCTTGGCGCAGTGTCGGTGTATGCGCTCGGACGCGACTATCACGACATCATTAAGTCGCGGCTGAAAGCACTTGCTAGCTGGCTCGTGGCAGAGGCTCCGGATACCGGCGTCAAAGTCTTCGTCGATACCGCCCCTGTTATGGAAAAGCCGCTGGCGCAGGCCGCCGGGCTGGGCTGGCAGGGCAAGCACACCAATCTCGTCAGCCGACGGCATGGCTCTTGGCTGTTCCTTGCCGCTATCTACACGACGCTGGAACTTGCCCCCGATAAGCCCAGCGGCGATGCTTGCGGCAGCTGCTCGCGCTGCCAAACGGCTTGCCCGACCGCTGCCTTCCCTGCCCCGTACCAACTCGACGCGCGCCGTTGCATTTCGTACCTGACAATCGAGCACAAGGGCGCGATCCCGGTCGGATTTCGCCGCGCGATAGGGAACCGCATCTATGGCTGCGACGACTGCCTCGCAGTTTGCCCTTGGAACAAGTTTGCACAAAGCTCGCGCGATATCGCCTTCGAACCGCGCGCCGAACTAACCGCCCCACGCCTTGCCGACCTGCTGCAACTCGATGACGCGGCTTTTCGCGCGGTGTTCGCCGGGTCCCCTGTCAAGCGCGTCGGGCGCGAGCGCTTTGTGCGAAATGTACTTATCGCAGCGGGAAATAGTGAAGCGCCCGCGATGCTGGCGAGTGTGCAGCCGCTGCTCGACGACGCGTCGCCAATGGTACGCGGTGCAGCTGTGTGGGCGTGGCGGTCCCTCGGCGGTGGGGTCGATCAGGCGCGCGCCGCGGGCGAACTCGACGACGCCGTTGCAAGCGAGTGGCTGTAAACTGCTTCCGTCACCTGCACAGCTGCAGCCGCTGGCAGCGCCGTGAGCCGCCGCCGCTCGCGGTGCGCCAGCCACGACAGCGCGGTGAAGTCGAACGCAACGCGCGCTACCCATCCCCATGCCGCACCGGTAATACCGAAACCGCGCACGAGCACGATCAGCAGCGCAATATACGGCAGCAGCTCAATTAAATGCACCTTCGCGGTCAGATCGGCGCGGCGCATTGACTGAAGCAGCCCGAACGGCACGCCGGTCAGCACGTTGAGGAAGATACCGAGCGCCAGGATACGCAACACCCCAGTGCTATGCGCGGCAAATTCGGCTCCAAGCCACAAGGTCAGACCCCAACGCGCAAATGTCGTCGTCACGAGCAGCACAGGGACGAACATGATCAGCAGCAGCGCATAATTCTGCCTTAACAGTCGCCCGACGCTCGCCGGAGCCGCTGCCAGCGCCGCACTGACCGCCGGAAACATGACGCCCTGCACGGCAGCGCCGACGAATAGCAGTCGTGCCAGTAGGTCAAACGGCGTGCTGTAATAAGCGACCGCGGATAGCGAGCCATAATGCGACAGCACGAACCGGTCGATATAGACCAGCACCGGCCCCACGACGTTGCTGACCGTGATCCACAGCCCGAAGCCGAACAGCATGCGGACTTCCACCCGGTCGATCACGGCCCGACGTAGCGCATTAGTTAACATCGAGCGCGCCAGCCACGCGAAACCAGCAAGTTGCACAAGCCGTACTGCGAAAACTGCAAAGGTGACCGCCGCAAGCGTCGGCGCAACCAGAGTTGCCAGCCACGGCGCGATGAACATTGCCATGCCCGCCGGCGTGCGTACAGCGTTGACCCCGGCAAAGCGGTGCTCACCTTCCAGTACGCCGCGGACACCGGCGGCAAGGATGACCACCGGCACGCCGAGTACCAGCCAGATGAAGGCGCGGGAAGCCTCGTCCGCCAGATTACCGCCGTGGATGAAACTGTCGAGCAAAGCGCTTTTGCAGAGCATCAGCAGCGGCATACTGATCAGCGCCAACGCCGTGATCAGCAGCATACCCGTGGCGACTGTTGTTCTAAGCTGCGAGTCTATTATGGCAGCGGTATCCGGGTCGCTTGGGAAGGTGCTGCTCAGATAACCAGCCGCTGCAGCGCCAAGTTCGGCAACGCGCTGTGTCAGCGCGCGCGCCAGCCCGAGATCGAACAGGCTGAAGTACCCGATCATCACCCAAATGAGGCTGAGAAAACCAAAACGCGGTGTTCCAAGCGCGTGGAGCAGCAACGGCACGAAAACGATGCCGGTAAGCATCGGCAGCAGCTGCCCGGCAAGGTTCCAGCCGAGGTTGCGCCCGCGCTGACCAAGCTTGGCCGACAACAAGGACAACTGACGCAGCAACAAACGCATTCCTTCCGGCCGCGCAGCCGTATACGGTGCTGCAGCGCGGCACAATTGCGATTACAGCGGGACAAATCGTTACGATGCAAATATGACTACTGCAATGTCAAACAGTACATTATTGCGTAAGGACAGCAGGATCATGAACTTAGCAATTTCGCAACCTCTTCCCGCCGCTATTTCACAAGCCCCGGCGAGTGCGCCAGCGATCGACTATTACCAGCACTCGCGTCACGAGATCGAACCATTATTACCAGCGGAATATCACCGCGTGCTCGAAGTAGGTTGCGGCGGCGGCAATACACTGCGGTGGTTGCGCGACCGCAAACCGGATGCGGCAACAATCGCCGTCGAGCTAAACGCCGCGCTCGCGCCGGTCCTCGAAATCAACGCCAGCGAGGTCTATATCGGTGACGCCTCGCGCCCGCCCGCCGGGATCGCACCCGTCGACCTGATGCTGTTTCTCGACGTACTCGAGCATTTCGCCGACCCGTGTGCGGTATTGGCAAGCTATATCGCTTTACTGCAGCCGGGCGGCACGGTGATCGTCTCGGTGCCAAACATTGCGCATTACAGCGTCAGCCTGCCGCTATTATTCCGCCGCCGCTTTGATTACGCCGAGGCTGGTATACTCGACCGCACTCACCTGCAATTCTTCACCGAAGGCAGTGCCATCGGGCTGCTTAACCGCGCTGGATTGACCGTTACAGACGGCGTCGTCAACGGCCCCAACCGCGGCCGCACCCGTCAATTCGACCGGCTCACCGGGGGGTTGTTCCGGCATCATCTATCCGAACAGTATATTATGAAGGCTTCGGTTGGGGGACAGCAGCAGGCGGTACGCTGGCGGGCTTGAAGATGTCGTATATCGAGAACGGACCACTCTCCTCAATGGAAGTCGCGCGACTTTGGGATGACACGGACGTCGCGCGGGTGACCATGCATTTGCGGATAACCCGGCGACAGGTGCTCATCCGCACGCGACATAGCCGGGTGGCATGGGCGAGTGTCCGATAAACGGTCGAGCTCTGCGGTACGGTCGTAGATCGCGCTCGCCATCAGATGGATGACGCCCTCGGGGGTGCGCTGCAACTCGCCGTCGACGAGCAGCAGCCGCGCGGCCATCGCTGCCCGGCGCGAGCTTTCGAACAGCCGCGCCCAGATGACGACATTGGTGATGCCGGTCTCATCTTCGAGCGTGACAAAGATCGCATTGCCCTTGCCCGGCCGCTGACGGACCAGCACCAGCCCAGCGACTTGGATAAGGCGGCCATTACGCGAGGCGTTCGCGGCGGCGCTGGTCAGCACGCCTTCACGGTCGAAAATTTTGCGCAGGAAGCTCAGCGGGTGTGCTTTCAGCGACAGCCGTAGTGTCTGGTAATCCGCCGCGACCTGCTCGCCGGGCTGCATCACGGGTAGTTCCGCCAGCGGCTCAATGCCAAGCTCCTGCGCGGCAGCGGCGGCGAACAATGGCAGTTCATCGACGGGCGTGCGCCTCGCCTCCCACAAAGCCTGACGGCGGTCGAGGCCGATTGACCGGCATGCGTCGGCATCGGCGAGCTGCCGCAGCGCGCGCTGCGGCAGCTTGGCCCGGCGCGCCAACTGCTCAATATTGGTGAACGCGCCGCTGGACAGCTGGCGTGCTGCAATAATCGCCGCCGCCCAGCTTTCGCGGAAGCCGTCGATCTGACGAAATCCGAGTCGCATCGCGAATGCGCCGTCGCCGGCGAACTCGAGGCTGCAGTCCCACTCGCTATGGTTGATGTCGACCGCTCGCACCTCCACATTGTGGTTGCGTGCATCAGCGACGATCTGCGCCGGGGCGTAAAACCCCATCGGCTGCGCGTTGAGCAGCGCCGTCGCGAACACCGCCGGGTAACGGCATTTGAGGTACGACGACACCCAGACCAGCCGCCCAAACGCCAGTGCATGGCTTTCCGGGAAACCGTAGCTGCCAAAACCTTCGATCTGCTGATAGCAGCGCCGCGCGAATGCCTCGTCGTAACCGCGCCGCGTCATGCCGCCAACCATCTTCGTCTCGAACTGCTCCATAGTGCCAACATGGCGGAATGTTGCCATGGCGCGGCGGAGCTTGTTCGCCTCGACCGGCGTGAACTCGGCAGCGACAATGGCAAGCTTCATCGCCTGCTCCTGGAAAAGCGGCACACCGAGTGTTTTGTCGAGCACGTCATATAACTCGCGCGGGTTATGTGGCGGCGCGGGTGACGGAAAGCTGATTGCCTCCAGTTTCTGGCGGCGGCGCAGGTACGGATGCACCATGTCACCCTGAATCGGCCCTGGACGCACGATCGCTACCTGGATCGCGAGATCGTAAAACTCGCGCGGGCGTAGCCGCGGCAGCATGTTCATCTGCGCCCGGCTCTCGATCTGAAACACCCCGATGGCTGT
>CAXTTR010000244.1:0-4863 GCA_964247215.1 uncultured Sphingomonadaceae bacterium | reverse complement strand
AATCCAAATCGGCTTCAGATGTAGCCCGGACGGACAGCAAACTCACGCCGCGGTGAACAGTCGGGGAGCGCCGAGTAAGTCGCGCTTCCCGACTTTCGAATGAACACCTTCAGCGCGGCGGTATCGGGACATGGCCGGTAACGCCATGCGAACTCCCAGCCGTCGGGGTAACCGATCGTGCTGGCGGCGATAAAGTGCGCTGCCGGCTCGCCGCTATCGTTGATGTAAACCGCCAGCAGGCGGTCAGCACGGCGGGCTGCGGTCTGCACATCGATCTCGCGGACCCGGCTATGCCAGAGCAGCAGCGCTGTCAGCACCGCGGCGAAGGCCAGCACGAAGTAGATGCGGGCTCGACGTGCCATGCCGACAGGTGGATGCGTCTGGACCATTGCGTTGAATACATTTCGATCTGCGCGAAAAGTCCAGTGCGACTACACCGCGCGGGCCTGCAGCCGCGCTTCGATTGCGTTCCAGATCAACGCTGGTGTGTCGGTGCCGTTGAAGCGGTCGATCGCGACGATGCCGGTCGGCGACGTGACGTTGATCTCGGTCAGATAGCCCGCGATGACGTCGATGCCGACGAAGATCAGCCCGCGGCGCTTGAGCTCGGGGGCGAGTCGCGTGCAGATTTCCTGCTCGCGCGGCGACAGCCCGGTGGCGAACGCCGCGCCGCCCGCGGCAAGGTTCGAGCGAATCTCGCCCGCTTTGGGCAGGCGGTTGATCGCGCCCGCAACGACGCCGTCAACGAGTACGATACGCTTGTCACCGGCGCTGACGTCGGGCAGGAACTTCTGCACCATGAACGGTTCGCGCCAGACGTCGCTGAACAGTTCGATCAACGCCGGCAGATTGGCATCGCTGCTGCCAATGTGGAACACTGCCGACCCGGCGTTGCCGTACAGCGGTTTGACCACGACCGCGCCGTGCGCGTCGCGAAACGCCTGCGCCTCGTCCAACGCCCTCGTCACCAGCGTCGGCGGCATCAGGTCGGGATAGTCGAGCACGAACAGTTTTTCGGGCGCGTTACGCACCGATGCCGGGTCGTTGACCACCAAAGTCTCGCCCGCGACGCGTTCGAGCAGATGCGTCGCGGTGATATAAGCCATGTCGAACGGCGGGTCCTGCCGCATCAGCACGACATCGGTGTCGTGCCCGAGGTCGAGCACGACCGGCTCGCCGGTCCAGCGGAAGTGGTCGCCGGTGACGCGCTGCAGCGTCAACGGCCGCGCCCGCGTCCGCACCCGGCCGCTTTCGTAGGTCAGGTCGGTCGCAAGATAGTGCCACAGCTGATGGCCGCGCGCCTGCGCCCCGAGCATGATCGCAAACGTCGAGTCGCCGCCGATACTGACAGTCTCGATGGGGTCCATCTGGACCGCGACGGCAAGCGGCATCGGGCTTGGGCTTTCAATGGGCAGCACCCGCGTTCAAAGCACCCAGGCGCAGTGCTGGCAAGCTGCCGCTCAGCTGTTGCTGCGCGCCAGCGCCTCCAATGCGGCGCGAATCCGCGTCCGCACCACCGGCTCGCGTGTCGTTTCGAGCATCGCGCCGAGCGAGGCGCGCGCTGCACCGACGCGCCCGAGCAGCTGCTCGAGCCGGGCGCGTTCCCACCACAGACCGGTAAACCCCGGTGCGAGCAGCGTCATGCGCTCGTGCAGCGTCAGCGCGCGCTGGACATCGCCGCCGCGCCGCGCCCGCGTCGCCTGGTTCGCCACCAGCCGCACCAGCACGGCACGGTTGCTTAGCGGTACCAGATGTTCCGACTCGATCATCGCCGAACTGCCGAGCGCGCGCGTCAGCACCGCCTGCAGTCCGTCGGGACCGAGCAGGCGTCCGCCGTCGAAGGGATCGATCAGCTGCGACGCCGCCTCGCTGCCGATACGCACGACAACATGCCCCGGGATGCCGAGCGGATCGGCCTCCCAGCCAAGGTGCCGGGCAAGCGCGACGTAAACGATCGACAGCAGCACGGGGAGCCCGCACTTACGCTCGAATAGCGCGATGATATCGGCATTGGCGGGGTCGTCATAGCTGTCGCTGTCGCCGGTGAAGCCCTCGTCGTGCGCGATCAGCCCGGTCAGCAGCCGCGCCTGCGCCGGCGGCTCGTCGCAGCCCGCGCCGTCGCGTTGCAGCCGCAGCACCATGCCGGTCAGCCGCGCGCGGATCGCGTCGAGGTCGGCATCGGGGTGATCGGGCGCGGCGAGTAGCAACGCCGCCTCGCCGAGGTCGATCGCGCTATCGTCGAGCAATCCGATCGTTTCGAGCTTGCGATCCATGCTCACTCTCCTCGCCAGACATCGCGGTAATGCCGCGGCCACGCGCCGCGGACGATGATCACCGCGTCGATCCGAAACGTTGTACACCCACGCCCGTAGCGTTCGATTAACGCGTTCGCAGCTGCAACGATCCGCGTCATGGCAGCAGGATGAAGCGCCGCGAGCGCGTTGTCGAGCCGGTCGCGTGCCTTTACTTCGACGAACGCCAGCACCTTGCCGCGGCGCGCAATCAGGTCGATCTCGCCGACTCGCGTCCGCACGCGTTGCGCGACGATGCGGTAGCCGTGCAGCCGCAGCCACCATGCCGCGATCGTTTCCGCACGGCGGCCGCGTCGATCCGCCGCCAGCCGGACTGCGGTGGAGCGCGCCGTCATGCGCCGCCGTCACGGAGCGCGAGCGCACGGGCATAGACCGCCTTGCGCGGCAGGTTGAGCCCCGCGGCGACGTCGCCAACCGCCTCCTTCAGCGGCCGCCCGACCATCGCCCGCGCCAGCGCGGCGTCGAGTGTCTCGGCGCTCGCAGCGGGCGTCGCCGACGGCGGCCCGACGACGATGACGACCTCGCCGCGCGGCGGCTCGGCGGCGTAGCGCGTTGCCAGCGTCGCGAGATCACCGGTGACGGTCTGCTCGAATTTCTTGGTCAGCTCACGCGCGACTGCCGCCTCGCGGTTGCCGAGTCGCTGCAGTAGCGCGGCGAGCGTTGCCGCGGTCCGCCCCGCTGACTCGTAGAACACCAGTGTCGCGCGCAAGCTGGCCAGCTCGTCGATCGCGGTGTCGCGCGCGCTCGCCTTCGCCGGCAGGAACCCGGCGAACAGGAAGCGATCGGTCGGCAGCCCCGCCAGCGTCAGCGCCGCGATCGCCGCGCACGGGCCGGGCACCGTTACCACGTTAAGCCCCGCTGCCTGCGCCTCGCGCACCAGCTTGTAACCTGGATCGGAGATCAGCGGCGTCCCTGCGTCGGACACCAGCGCGACGACCTCATTGCGGCCGCGTTCTAACAGCAGCGGGCGTACCGCATCGGCGTTATGGTCATGATATGGCTGCATTGGAACCTTGACGCCGATGTGTGCCAGCAGCTTGGCGGTGACGCGCGTGTCCTCGGCGGCGATCAGTCCGGCCTGCGCCAGCACCGCCGCAGCGCGCGGCGACAGATCGCCGAGATTGCCGATCGGGGTCGCAACGATGTACAGCCCGGGCGGTTCGGTGCGCATAATATGGGGTGGAGATAACATATGCCGATCATGAACCGGCTGGCGCGGTTTAAGCAACTGCTGCAGTCCTGCGAGCTGTCGCGCGCGGGTCAGTCGTCGCGAGCGCCACGGCGCACTGCGTCATGGGGGCAGGCCGCGCTACTCGGCTTGCTGGCGCTGGCTGGTTGCACCACGTCGACCGCACCACGTCCGACGGCAACGATCACCCCGCCGCCGCCCCGTGTCGCCGTCGCGCCGCCGGTCGCGCCGCCGCCGGCGATCCCGCAGAACCGCGTTGCGCTGCTGGTGCCGCTAACCGGGCCCAACGCCGCCGTTGGCCAATCGATCGCCAATGCCGCGAACATGGCGCTGCTCGATGCCGGCGACAGCCGCATCAACCTGCGCATCTACGACACCGCCGCCGCCGGAGCCGCCGCCGCCGCGAGCAAGGCCGCGGGCGAGGGCGCGCGGCTGCTGCTCGGGCCGCTGCTCGCCGCCGATGTCCGCGCTGCCGCCGCCGTCGCCACGCCGCAGGGTATTCCGATCGTCAGTTTCTCGAACGACGCCGCGCTGGCGGGTGACAGCGTCTTCGTCATGGGCTTCCAGCCCGGTCAGTCGATCGCTCGCGTCGTGGCCTATGCGCGCAGCCGCGGCGTCGAGCGTTTCGCCGCGCTCGTTCCCGCCGGCGTTTACGGCCAGCGCGCCGCGACCGCCTTCGTCCGCGCGGTCGAGGCGAACGGCGGCAAGACCGTCGCGGTCACCACCTACACCCGCGAGCCCGCCAAGCTGCTCGCCGCCGTGCGCACGGTAACCGCGTTCGACACGCGCAAGGCGGCCAGCGCCAAGCAGGCCGCGCTGCGTCCCGACGGCAGCGTCGTCGCGGTCGCCGCCAAGCTCGCACCGGTCGGTTTCCAGGCGCTGCTGCTCGCTGACGGCCCCAACGTTGCCGCCGTGATCGTACCGGCGCTGGCGCAGTTCGGCGTGACACCTGGCAGCGTCCAGATCCTCGGCACCGAGCTGTGGAACAACGAGCCCTCGGTGCGCACCTCGCGCCCGCTGCACGGCGCGCTGTTCGCCTCGGTCCCCGACGCTAAGTTCGGCCAGCTTGCCGGGCGCTACCGCGGCAAGTTCGGCGGCACCCCGTCAAGGCTGGCGAGCCTTGGCTACGACGCTGTCCTGCTCGTCAACAGCGTCGCCGATAAATGGCCGCTCGGCCAGGCGTTCCCGCGCGTGCTGCTGGCGGCGCCCGAAGGCTATGCCGGCATCGACGGCGCGTTCCGCTTCAGCGGCAGCGGCGTCGCCGAGCGCGCGCTCGAGGTGCAGCAGGTCGGCAGCGGCACGGTCGCCCCGGCACCGCGGAGTTTTGCGCGTTAGGCGAGTTCAGCCAGTACCGCGTTGAGC
>CAXTTR010000243.1:0-4904 GCA_964247215.1 uncultured Sphingomonadaceae bacterium | reverse complement strand
GACGGTCGCCTGCGCCTGCTTGGCGAGGTCGCCGGTCAGCCCGAGCGCGAAGGCGACGCTGCGGCCGTGGTGCGGCTGGATGCCGGCGGCGGGGTCGATGATGAAAGTATGGATGCGCTCGGGCGTATGTTCGGCGACATGCTCGATGTCCATGCCGCCCTCAGTCGACGCAACCAGCGCGATCTCGCCCGAGCCGCGGTCGACGAGCAGCGCCAGATAAAACTCCTTGGCGATGTCGGCACCGTCGGTGACGTAGAGCCGGTTGACCTGCTTGCCGTGCGCGCCGGTCTGGATCGTCACCAGCGTATTCCCGAGCATGTCGGCGGCGGCGGCGCGGACCTCGTCGGCCGAGCGCGCCAGGCGGACGCCACCCTTGGCTTCGGGGCTCAACTCCTTGAACTTGCCCTTGCCGCGGCCGCCGGCATGAATCTGCGACTTGACCACGAACAGCGGGCCGGGAAGCTTGCCCGCTGCCGCGACGGCCTCGTCGACCGACAGCGCGGCGAAGCCGAGCGGGATCGGCACGCCAAATTTCGCCAGAACCTCCTTCGCTTGATATTCGTGGATGTTCATGGCGGCGCTCCCGAAGCTTGCTACGGGGCGTCTATGGATTGGCCGTGCGGCGACCGCAAGGCAGCATCGACATTACCGCCGCACCTTGCCTTCCGCGCTCCCGCCCCGTATGCGTCGGCCACGGTCGGAGCGTGGCGCAGCCTGGTAGCGCATTAGACTGGGGGTCTAAGGGTCGCAGGTTCGAATCCTGTCGCTCCGACCAGCGACCCCGAATAGTTGCCGCGCAGATCAGGTCTTTCGACACACGATGAATACGGAAACGGCGGTTTTCTGCTGTTTTCGACACTCTTTTGACACACCTGAAATGATGTGTTCAGCGTGGCCATGCCTCGATTGCCAGCCGCCGCCGCGCGTCACAGGTCACCAGCAGCGACGCCGCCGCATCGACCCATGCAACCGCTTCGCCGCCGGTCTTGAACATCGCCGGCAGCGGTCCGCAGGTCAGCGTCGCCTCAGCGGGGGGCGGCGAGAGCGGCATCGGCGGCGTCGATAGCGGCGGTGCCGAGCTGCACCCCGCGCACGTCAAGACAAGTGATAGCAGCAGCGGGTGTCGCGACATAGCGGATGACCTCATGGGTTATAGGGGCTTGGCTGACAGCGTAGTTTTGCGCGCGGCGAGCGTGACCGGTATCGGCGACCTCGCTACGGGTCTGGCGTAAGGCAGCGAGCGCGGCAGCAGCGGTGGCCGAACCGGCGGCAGCGCTCGTGGTCCGCGCGGTCCAGACTGCGCGCTCGTGATAGGCACCGCGGTTGTAAGCTGCGGTGGTGAGCCAGGCATAGCCCGCGAACAGTACCGCCGCCCCTGCAAGATAGCGCCAGCCGCCGCCGAGCAGCAATGCGACCGGGTTCATCGGGTGCCCCCCGCGTCGGGCAGCATGACCTTCGCCAGCCCGAACACAAAGACCAGCAGACCCGCCATCGCGGCGTAGCGGCTCTCGCTCAAACCGACGAACAGCGCCGCGCCCTGCAGCCCGGTGTAGGTCGACTGCTCGGCAAGCGCACCGATCAGCCGCCGCCGGACCGGGCCGTTGGGGACATGCAGCCACACCCAATCGAGCGCGCTCATGCTACGGTCCGGTAGCGCGCGGCTTCGGCGGCGCGGCGGCGGACCAACCCCGGCAGCACCCGGCCGCGCTGGAACCGCCAGTCGGAAAACGCGGCGGCAGCCTGGCCGTACCGCGCGGCACGGTGGTCGCGGAGCAGCGTCGAGCCTTTCAGCGCGCCAGCGCCGATATTGTACGCCAGCACGACCATCGCATCGAACTGCGGCTGCGTCGTCGCCGCAATACCGATGGCGCTGGCCACCTTGCCCGCGAGAAGCTGCACGTCCGCCGCCAGCCGGACATCGCATTGCGCCTGCGTCCAGTGGTCACCAGCCCTGATCGCGCTGCCGTCGGCGTTGCGCGTTGTTCCCCAGCCGATCGTGGGGACGTCGTCGGGCGTCGGGCAATAGGCAGGTAGGCGGCACTGCTCGAAGTGCTTGAGCAGTGTCAGCCCTGCAACAGATAATTCGGTCGGTTTGAAGGGATCGATCACGACAGCCACTCCGGTTGTTTCGGAGCTTACTTATTTACCTATCCGGTCACAATGTCAAGCAGAACTAACCTTTATGGATTTTAGCGAGTTCGACGTAACCGATGACGCCGCCGCGGTTGCGGGCGATCTCGGCGTCGCTGAGTGCGCGAACGTGAACCGCGGGACGTCCGGCCCAGAGTTCGCGCGTGGGCACGCGCTTGCCCGGCGTCAGCAGCGCGCCCGCAGCGAGCATACCGTCGATTTCGATGACACAGCCGTCCATGACGATCGCGCCCATGCCGACGAAGCTGTGGTCGTGGAGCTCGCAGCCGTGGATGATCGCGAGGTGCCCGACGAGACAGTCGCTGCCGATGATCGTGCTGTACTGGCGCGTCGTGACGTGGACGACGCTGCCGTCCTGGATATTGCTGCGCGCGCCGATGGTAATCGGCGCGACGTCGCCGCGCAGCACGCAGTTATACCAGACGCTCGCTTGCGACCCGAGCGTGACACTCCCGATGACCTGCGCGCCGGGCGCGACGAATGCGTCGGCGGCGACGTCGGGCAGCGCGCCCATGAACGCGTGCAGCGGGCTCATGGCTGATCGGCTCCACGCTCGATGAAATAGGTGATGTGCTGACAGGCGCGGTGTCCCAGCGGCACCAGCGGGTGGGCGAAGTCACCGGCGGGATCGCGGGTCATGCCGAGCCGCTCCATCAGTCGCCACGACGCGGTATTGCCCGCCGCGGTGATCGCGCCGATGCGCGTCACGGCGGCGTCGCCGAAGCCGTGCGCCAGCGCCGCGCGGGCCGCTTCGGTCGCGTAGCCCTGCCCCCACGCATGCGCGGCGAAGCGCCAGCCGATCTCGATCACGCCTTCGACGGGCGTGCCGGGCGCGCCCTCCTTCAATCCCGCGAGCCCGAGAAAGCAGTCGTCGCTGCGGCGAACCACTGGCCAGAACGTAAATCCGCGCCGATCAAGCAGCGCGATCTGGCGGTCGATCTGCGCGTCGGTTTCGGCCCGGCTCATCGTCGCCGGAAACCACCGCATCACCACCGGGTCGGCATTCATCGCCGCCGCCGGAAGCCGGTGCGTGTCGTTCCATGCCGCCAGCCGCAGCCGCTCGGTGACGATCACGGGAAGAGCGCCGCCGCTTCAAGCCCGCGCGTTTCGGGCAGCCCGAACATCACGTTCACGTTCTGGATTGCCTGACCGCTCGAACCTTTGACGAGGTTGTCGATCGCGGCGATGACAATCGCCCGACCGGGTACCCGGTCGGCAAAAACGTTGATCACCGCGTGGTTCGAGCCGCGCACCATGCGTGTTGCCGGGGCGATACCCTCCGGTAGCAGGTGAACGAACGGTTCAGCCGCATAACGGTGGCCGAGGATGCCGCGCAGTTCGCCGGCCGGATGCTGCGTCTCGACTACCATCGTCACAAGCTCGCCGCGGTTGACCGGCACCAGGTGCGGCGTGAAGCTGATCGTCACCTGCCGGCCCGCCGCCAGCGCCAGTTCCTGCTCGATCTCGGGCATGTGGCGGTGCCGCCCTACTGCATAAGGATGCACCGCCTCGGCGACCTCGACGAAGAGATTACTTTCCTTGAGGCTGCGTCCCGACCCGGACACCCCCGACAGCGCGTTGATCGTGATGCGCTCGACCGAAATAGCGCGCGCTTCGACCAGCGGCAGCAGGCCGAGCAGCACCGCGGTCGGGTAACATCCGGGACTAGCAACGAGACGCGTCGATAGCAGCTTGTCGCGGGCGAACTCGGTCAGACCATAGACCGCGTCGCCGAGCATTGCCGGGGCCGGGTGCGCGCCATCGTACCACTCGGCATAAGTTGCTGGCTCCTTCAGCCGAAAGTCGGCGGACAAGTCAACGATGCGCACCGGCGATGGCAGCTTCGCCAGCAGCTCAGCCGACGCAGCATGCGGCAAGCAGCCGAATACGACGTCGATGCTATCCCAGGCAATCTCGTCGGCGCGGACCAGCGCGGGCAGCGGTACATAGGCGAAGTGCGGCCATGTCGACGCCATCGTCTGCCCGGCCTTGGCGTTCGCCGAAAGCGCTGTAATCTCAATGTCGGGATGACCCAGCGCCAGCCGCACCAGGTCGGCTCCGGTGTAACCGGAAGCACCAAGTACGGCAATGCGGAGCGGGGCGACCATAGCCTTTGCGCCTATGCCAACCAGCTGGATGGAGCAAGCGCTTGAGCATCGCTAGCAGTATGATGATTCTGCACATGCGCTGAACCCGCCACATGCAAGCGTTTCGGGTCCGCCATTTATCGACGATATATAACGCTTCAACGTGATTTTAATCGGAATAAACGTCGTTACGCTAAAATGCGACGAACAGTTATGGCCTAAACAAGGCGGCGATGATAGCTTCAGTCAAGATCGGACGAGACAAGATCTTAGCTAGTGCTTATACATGGAGTTTTCGCATGTCCATGACATCTGTGTTACGCGCCGTAGTATTGGCTGCAGTCGCTTCAACAACAACTGCCGCTTATTCGGCCGACGCCTGTTGGTATCGTTACGAAGCGGCAGCAGAGCAGTTGCAGGATTTTCAGGAGATGCTAATGGTCGGTACCCTACGGTGCCGCATCGGCGGGCATACTTCCGAAGCTAACTACAATGATTTCGCGACGCGTCAGCATAATGTTCTCGGTGCGAATGCTTATGTGTTGAAGGCGCATTACTTGCGCGAGAACGGCATCCAGGCAGGCCGGACTGCTTACGATCAAAGCGTCACGCTGCTCGCTAACAAGCATGCGGCGCGGCTCGACGATCCGTCGTTCTGTTCGACTG
>CAXTTR010000242.1:0-4947 GCA_964247215.1 uncultured Sphingomonadaceae bacterium | reverse complement strand
GATGACCAGCTCGGTCAGGTCGGAGCCCTCGATGCGCGCCACCGCGCCGCCCGACAGCACGCCGTGCGTGACGTAGGCGGTGACCGCGGTCGCGCCCGCCGACAGCAGCGCGGCGGCGGCGTTGCATAGCGTGCCGCCCGAGTCGACGATGTCGTCGACCAGCACGCACGATCGCCCGCGGACATCGCCGATGATGTTCATGACCTCGGACTCGCCGGGCTTCTCGCGGCGTTTGTCGACGATCGCCAGCGGCGAATTGCCGAGCCGCTTCGCCAGCGCGCGCGCCCGCACGACGCCGCCGACGTCGGGCGACACGACCGTCAGCTGCCCGCGCGGCAGCCGCGCCTCGATGTCGGCGCTCATCACTGTTGCGGCGAACAGATTATCGGTCGGAATGTCGAAGAAGCCCTGAATCTGGCCCGCATGGAGATCGACCGACAGCACCCGGTCGGCACCCGCGACGGTAATCAGATTAGCCACCAGCTTGGCCGAGATCGGCGTGCGAGACCCCATCTTGCGGTCCTGCCGGGCGTAGCCGAAGTAGGGCACCACCGCGGTGATGCGCTTCGCCGACGCCCGCCGCAGCGCGTCGATGCAGATCAGCAGCTCCATCAGATTGTCGTTTGCCGGGGCCGAGCTCGACTGGACGACGAAGACATCCTCGCCGCGGACGTTCTCGTGGATTTCGACGAACACCTCCTCGTCGGCGAACCGCCGCACGCTCGCCGAGGTTAGCCGCATATCGAGATAACCGGCAATCGCCAGCGCAAGTTCGGGGTTGCTGTTCCCCGCCAGAATTTTCATGCAAGCGATCCCCACCCGGATGCCGCGGGTCTTAGCCGCAGTGTCATCGAACGGCAACAAGGCGCGGTGCCTTCTAACCTCGTTCTAGTCCTCTCCCGTCCTTACGGGAGAGGGTTGGGTGAGGGGCTTGCTTCCTATACGCTTCCCGCATGGATCCCGTCAGCCGCAAGATCAGCCCCCACGCAAAGCGGCTCCGGCGCGAACAGACCCCAGAGGAAGCCTCATTCTGGAACGCTGTTCGAGATCGACGGCTCGGCGGGTTCAAAATGCGACGTCAGATGACCATCGGGATGTTCGTCGCGGATTTCGTCTGTGTCGAGGCGCGGTTGATAATCGAATTAAATGGTGGGCAGCATTCGGCGCCGATCGACGCAGCGCGGACAGCGTGGCTCGAAGCGCAAGGATACGCGCTGCTGCGATTCTGGAACAACGAGGTCGACGATAATCTCGATGGTGTGTTGATGGTGACGCTGACGGCGTTAATCGGGCGGACGGAAGGCAGAAAGTCCCTCACCCAACCCTCTCCCGAAAGGTCGGGAGAGGGCTAGAAGAGCAGGACGGTCAAAGCGCGATAATCGCCACCTGCCGTCCATAGTCCGGCTCGCCCGCATGTGTCGTACGGCGGTAGCTGAAGTAGCGGTCGGCTGCCGTGTATGTATCAATCCCGAGCGCCTCGACGCGGCGCAGGCCAGCCTCGGCCAGCTGCGCGACGAGGAAGCCTTCGAGGTCGAACTGACGGTGGCCGGTGCGCCCGCTTGCGAAGAAGCGGTCGTGCGCCGGATCGACGGCGGTGAAGCGCGCCGCAAAGGCGTCGTCGACCTCATAGCTGCGCGCCGCGATGCACGGCCCGATCGCGGCGGCGATGCGCTCGCGCCGCGCCCCAAGCGCTTCCATCGCAGCAAGCGTCGCGGTGCAGACGCCGTACAGCGCGCCACGCCACCCGGCGTGCGCCGCCCCGATGACGCCCGCGGCGGCGTCGGCGAACAGCACCGGGGCGCAGTCGGCGGCGAGGATGCCGAGCGCGATGCCGGGGCGGTCGGTGACCATGCCGTCGGCGCGCGGGCGCTGGTCGTTGCCGGCGGCGTCGGGGTAGGGCGCGGTGACGGTGACGACATCGGCGCTGTGGATTTGATGCAGCGTCACCAGCACCGCGCCGGGCGCGACCGCGGCGACCGCGCGCGCGCGGTTCGCGGCGACCAGCGCCAGATCGTCCGCCGAGCCGAGCCCGATGTTGAGGCTGGCGTAGATGCCGCCCGAAACGCCGCCTTCGCGTCCCAGGAAGCCGTGCCGGGTGCCGGCCAGCGCGGCGGCGGTGACAACGCGGATACTCACGCGTCGAGCGCCAGGCGGCAGATGATGTCCTCGTCGGCGTGGTCGCCGACCATGAACGTGTACGGCATCACCTCTTCGAAGCCGCGACGCCTGTAGAAGGCCCGTGCCCGTGGATTGTCGACGTACACCGACAGCCACAAATCCTGTGCGCCGCGAGCGCGGGCCGTGTCGATGACCCACGCCAGCAGCATCTGGGCGACGCCACGGCCGTGCCACGGCGGAGCGATGTAAAGCTGGTACAGCTGCAGCCCGCGACGGCCAGTCTCCGGCACCGGCAGCAGCAGCTGGTCGAGCCGGGCGTAGCCGACCGCCCTGCCGTCGTTTTCGGCCAGCCGCACGCTGGCATCGCTGGCGAGGATAGCCGTCCAATTCTCGACAGTATGGTTTTCGAGAAAGGCGGCGAGGTTGGCGGGCGAGTAGAGGTGCCCGAAGGTGTCGATGAATGTCCACGCGCCAAGCGTCGCAAGGGCTGCAGCGTCGCCAGACACGCCGTCGCGATAGGTGATCGTCATGCGAACCCCGCCGGATCGGGCCACGCGGGCGCGATCATTGCCAATACCTTGAACAGCGCGCCCATCGCATCTGGCGCGGTCAGCCGCGCGGCGCCGGCCCGCAGCGTTTCCGCTTGCGCCGGACTGGCGCGCGCCGCGAGCGCGGCGATGCGCGCGCCGATACCCATCGCGGTCAGCCAGCGACCTTGTTCGACAGGGCCGAAGGCATTCGCGCCCGCGCCGCTTCCTGCGGCGGCGAGCGCGGTAAAGTCGACGTGCGCGGTCAGGTCGACCTCGCCCGGCGCGTCGAACGGGTCGGCGAAGCTACCGCCGCGAACTGCTTGCAGCGTGTCGCCGGTGACCGGCCCGGCGTGGCCATAGTCGATGATCAACGCCGCGCCGCCGTGCGTTCGCAGCCGGGTACCGATCTCGGCGGCGATGGCGGTACTGGCGGGCGAGGCCTCGACGACGCTGCCGAGCGGTGCTTGCCACAGCGCGCCGGGAACCAAAGCTTCGGCTGGAGCGACGCCCGTTACCGGCACGAACTGGCCCGCATCGGCGGCCACCAGCCGCTCGCGCCAGCCGGCTTCGGTGCGGACGAACTGGCGCACTGGCAGCGCGTCGAAGAATTCGTTGGCGACGAGCAGCAGCGGGGCGTCGTCGGGCACCTCGGCGAGCGCGCCGTGCCACTGCGCGGGGGGCACCCGCGCGGCTTGCCCAGCGCGCAGCACCGGGCTGGTCTCGACGAAATGCACGCTGACCGCCGCGGCAAACCCTGGCACGCGGGCGGTGGCGCGCAGCAGGTCGGCCATCAGCGTGCCGCGCCCCGGGCCGAGCTCGACCAGCCGTACCCGCGGCGGTGCCCCGGCGCGCGTCCACAAATCGGCGAGCCACGCGCCGATTAGCTCGCCGAACACCTGCGAGATTTCGGGCGCGGTGGTGAAGTCGGTCCCGAGCGGGTCGCGCGTGATGTAATAACCATGCTCGGGGTGGCCGAGACATAGCGCCATCCACTGCGCCACCGGCATCGGGCCGGTCGCCTCGATCTGCTGCGCCAGCAGCCGCGCCAGCGGGGTCACCCGGCGGGGCGGCCGGTCGCCCCGGCTGGCAGCCCGCGTGCGCGTCCGGCGCTGGTGGCGATCAGGTACAACCCGCCGGCAATCATCGGCAGGCACAGCGTCTGCCCCATGCTCAAGCCCGTGGACAGCAGGCCGAGTTGCGCGTCGGGTTCGCGGAAGAACTCGATGATGAAGCGGAAGATGCCGTAGCCGAGCAGGAACGCGCCGCTCAGCCGTCCCGGATAGCGCCGCGCCGGCGTACGGTAGAACAGCCACGCCATGATGAGCAGCAGCAGCACGCCCTCAGCGCCCGCCTCGAACAGCTGGCTCGGATAGCGCGGCAGCGGCCCGCCGCCGGGGAAGACGATGCCCCAGCCGCTCCCGGTACGGCGGCCCCACAGCTCGCCGTTGACGAAGTTCGCCAGCCGCCCGGTCATCAGCCCGATCGGCACGACGCAGTTCACATAATCGAGCACGCGCAGCCAGTTGAGGCCGTTCAGCCGCGCGAATCCCAGCACCGCCAGCCCCATGCCGATGACGCCGCCGTGGAACGACATGCCGCCCTCCCACAGCTTGACGATATCGCCCGGGTGCGCGGCGAACTTGGCAGGGTCGTAGAAGATCACATACGCCGCCCGCCCGCCGAGGATGATGCCGAACGTCGCCCAAGTGATAAACGCGTCCGCCTGCAACCGGGTCAGCGGTGCGTCGCCGGCATCGATGAGCTTCCCGAGATACCACCAGCCGCCGAGAATACCGGCGATGTAGGCAAGGCTGTACCAGCGCAGCGCGAAGTCGCGGCCGAACAGGTGGATGTCGAACAGCGTCGGCGACAGCCCGAGGCTGGTGAAATCGAGCGCCGTCTGGAAATGGGCGAGCATCTGCGTTGATTTTCCCTTTGCCCGGCACGCCGCCGCGCACCATAGTCGCCGCGGAAAAGAACACAATTGGGAGGTGCGTGGTGTCTGACACGCTCGACGATTTCAGGACCGAGACCCGCGCCTGGATGGCGGCCAACTGCCCGCCCGAGATGCGCCAGCCGGTGACCAGCGACGCCGATGTCTGCTGGGGCGGGCGGGGTGTCAGGTTCAGCTCGGAAGCGCAACGCGTCTGGCTGCAGCGTATGGGCGAGCGCGGGTGGACGGTGCCCGACTGGCCCAAGGAATATGGCGGCGGCGGCCTCTCGCCCGCGGAAACCAAGGTGCTGCGCGAGGAGATGGCGCGGATCAAGGCGCGCAATCCGCTCAACAGCTTCGGCATCT
>CAXTTR010000241.1:0-4987 GCA_964247215.1 uncultured Sphingomonadaceae bacterium | reverse complement strand
CACCCGCAATGCCGCGAACAGCATCGCGCGGATCGATTCGGGCGTCGTCGCGGGTGGCGATACGCTGACGGTGTCGGCGACGACCGGCCAGGATAAGTCGAAGCTGCCAGGCGGCGTCACCAACCCGACGCACGCCGCCGAAGCGCTCGTTGTCGGCGGCTCGGTCGGCGGGCTGTCGCTCGCGGTCGCCTACGCCGACGTCAAGCTGCAGACAGCCACCATCGCCGAAGTCGACGGCGGTATTGCCTTCAATACGGCGACGATCAAGGCGACCGATACCTCCGATGCTGTTTCCAGCGTCATCGGCGTCGCCGCCGGTGCACTCAGCGCCAACGTCGCCATTGCGCAGGCC
The DNA here is from genome assembly GCA_964247215.1 of uncultured Sphingomonadaceae bacterium. Lineage (GTDB taxonomy): Bacteria > Pseudomonadota > Alphaproteobacteria > Sphingomonadales > Sphingomonadaceae > Polymorphobacter_B. The sequence goes on along the minus strand of CAXTTR010000241.1, from coordinate 4,635 downwards.
GAAAAGCAGGGGACCGTCGGCGCGCTGTTCGCCGGAACGTCGCTATCCTCGACGCTGAACATTACCGCCGATGGCGGCGGCAAGACTTCGGCCGACACGATTGCCGCTTCGGGCGGCGCGCTGTTTGGCGGTAATGCGGCGGTTGCGCTAGCGCAGGACACGCGCACCGTCTCGGCGACCGTTGCCGAAAAGGCCGTGGTCGACGCTAACACGATGCTGCTCAAGGCGACGGCAACGCCCGACCTCAGCGCGCACTCGTTCGGCATCGCGGTCAGCGGCGGCGTCGCGATCGGTGCGAGCCTTGCTACCGCGACCTCCGACGCGACCGCCACCGCGCAGGTCGGCGAGGGCGCGACGCTCGACTGCCTGTTGCTCTGCACCACCGCCGACAGCTTCAAAGTCGAAGCCGACATTCTGCACGGCACGGGCTACAACATCTCGGCGGTCGCGTCGGGCAGCGCGGGCGGTGCGCTGCTCGGGCTCAACGCAACGGTCGCCCGCGCCAACAACACCGGCACGGTCAAGGCCGATGTCGGTGCCGATCTGTCGGGGCTGTCATCGGATCCGACGATCATCGGCGCGGTGCCACTGTCGGTGATCGCATCGCGTGACATCAGCCAGTATTCGGAAGCCAACGGCATCACCGCCAGCCTGATCCTCGCGATCGGGGCGCAGGATGCCAAGTCGACCTCATCGGGCAACGTCGAAGCCTCGGTGACGCACGTCGACGGCTCGAACCGCGCTATCTTTACGATCTTGAACCCGGACGGCTCAATCGCGAGCACCATCAACGCTGCCCTGACAGTGTCGGCGTCGAGCAACGACGTCAACGAGGCGAAGGCGGTGGCCGGCGCGGGCGGCATCGGCGCTGGCGTTGCGGCGATCGCCGCGACCGAAAGCGACAGCGTCGTCACCGCCACGGTAGCACCGGACCCGACCGAAATCATCCCCGCGGTATACGCCGGCACGACACTGGTCACTCCGGCGACCGTCGTCGCCACGCCCCTCCGCGTCGGCGCGCTCAAGGTCACCGCGACATCGGCAACCGACTATAAGGCGACCACCGACGCGACGCAGGCGAGCCTTGTCGGCGGCTCGGGCAGCACCAACGCCAACAAAGTCGATACCTCGGCGACGGTCAACCTCGGGCAAAACCTCGGCACCGGCACGGCGCAGGGGTCGAACAGCCGCATCGAGGCGAGCAGCATCAAGGTCGCCGCAAAGAATACCGTGGGCGCGCCAGGGTCGACCGACGGAGGCTCGGCGACCGGGGCCGGCGGCGGCGTCGTCACCGGTGCTGCGGCGCTGGTCGCCAACGATGTCACGCAGGCGGCAAAGGTTAACATCTACGACGGCACGGTGCTGCGCCAATACGGCGGCGATCCGACGCTCAACACGCTCGCGACCTTCATCGACGCGAGCATCGGCACCGACCGGTCGCATTCGGCATCGCTGACCGTCGGCGGCCTGATGGAGCTGCCATTCGGCAAGATCCGCAGCGACTACACCGCGAACGCCGCGGTGAACATCGGCACCAACGTGCTGATCCGCGGCGACCAGGGCATCGGCGTCGGCACCACCGCCAACCAGGGCCTGAAGGACACCGAGGCGACGCAGATCTACGGGCTCGCCGGAATCGGCGGCGGCAGTACCGATACCGAGACCAACGTCACGCAGACTGTCACGGTCAAGGACGGCACGACGATCGAGGGCATGGGCGATGTCCGCGTCGCGGCAGGGACCAGCGGCGATGGCAACACCCACAGCCTCATCACCACCAGCGCGCAGACCGACGTGTTCAACTGGACATTGCTGCCGATCTCGGTCGATCACGGCGCGACCGCGGTGTCGAACGTCACCAATACGCTCGATCTCGGCAACGCCACCATCCGCTCGGCGCGTGACGTCAGCCTGTCGACGCTGAACGGCGGCGTCGATGCGAGCGCCGTCGGTACCGGGCACAACCCGTATCTTAAGGCGCTCGCCGCGCTCGGCATCAGCCTGAGCGACACTAATGGCAATGCCAGCACCAGCCACGTCGGCACGATCAAGCTCGACGGCACCCAGGTCACCGGCGGCTTCCTTGCGCACCGCGCGATTGCGATTACCGGCAGCGGGACCGCTTGGTCGGCAATCGAAACCGATAATGACGGCCGGACCGACACCGTCACGACGATCGGCTCGCCGGGAGCATCGACCGTTCCCAAGGATCCGCTCGGCCGCTACGGGCTATTTTCGACCGATCAAAACTCGGCGGACATCGTCGCCGGCCAGATCGCGACGCTGCAGGCCAAGGTCGGCGCTATCGAAGACCCGAACACCGTTTTCAATACCGCGGCGAAGCCGACGGCGCATGAAGATTCACAGGCAAGCCTCGACGCGAAGGCCGCAAGCTCGGCGGATATCGCGCAGCTGTCGCTGCTATACGACACACAGGCGGCGCTCAAGGATACCAGCAGCGGCACGTCGCCGACCGCCGGAGTGTATATCACCGGCGTGTTCGCCGCGGGCGGGCTGGTCGGTATCGACGCCGACAAGATCACCGGTACGTCGCGCGCGGCGAGCGTCGTCGCGAACACCTCGCCGACGATCACGATCACCAACAATTCGGCGCTGAATACCGTCCTCGGCAACTTCTTCATCCCGTCGAAGCCCGCCGGCGCGGTCACCTATGGCGGGGCCGCGACCGAAGCCAGCCTGACGGCGATCAACGCCAGCCCTGTCAAGGCAGTGGGCGACGCCACGCCCGACGGGCTGATCAGCATCACCAACGGCGCGCCGTTCTCGTCGAAACGCACCGATGTCATTGTCATTGACATCGGCACGATCACCAACGTCGGCGGCGCGCTCAAGGTCCTCGTCAACAACGGCAATTATGCGCAATTCGGCCTCGTCGAGGTCGGTAGCTTCTCGGCCGACGTGCCTAACGGCGTGTTCAGCGTCTCCGAACCTGGGCTTGCCTATTCGCAAGGGCTGCCGACTGACCTGTATTACGGCAATCTCGGCTGGTCGCTTTATCCAAACAAGGCATTGGTGGGCCCGAAACTCGGAGCCAATGATGCCGCGACGCTGGTCGCGTCGTTTATCGGTGAAAACGCGTTCAGCGATAGTCAAGGGTCGATTGGCGACGGTTCCAACGGGCTCGCGCGCCTGCAGGCTGCGATTTACGCCTACTACACCCGCACGGTCGCTGGCGTCACAACCCATGACGTGGCGGCGAATGCCGATCCGATCTACTCGCTCTTCCTCGACGGGGCTTACCGGCTTGATTTCGCGGGAAGGCACGACCAGAAGAAACCCAATTACAGCGTTGCCAGCACCATCTTCGGCGGCTGCGCCTCTTACTCGTGCGAGCTGGAGAGCGACGACGACCAGCTGAACAGCGCGTTCGGACATGGCCAGGAAGCCCGCGCCGTCTACGATCCGGGCCGGACCTATTACACCCCGGCGACCTACTTCACCGATCCGGTGCAGCAACTCGCGGTCAACACCGCGGTTCTCGCTGCCACCTACCCGACTGTTGGCGGCGGTGGGGCCAAGTCGGGGGGCGCGATCAACGCCGTTCAGGTCAAGATCAACGCAGCCACCGTCGATATTTCCGGGACGATCACCGCTGGTCCGAACAAGGCGCGGTCGCTGACCATCAACAACGCCGACGCGCTGATCAAGGCCGCGGTCATCGGTGCCGACGGCACGTCGGACCCGCTGCAGACGCTCGATCTCGATCCGACGGGCAAGGTCAGCGCGCTCGCCTCGGGCAACATAGGCGTCCGCTACGTCGCCGCCGGCAACTACCTTCAGGTCGACGATGTCGCCGCCGGCGCGGGCGGCGCGATTGACATCACCGGGCGCATTCTCAACACCAACCCGCTCGGCGGCGGCAAGCTCAAGGTGCTCGACGGCTTCGCCGATATCGCGGTCGTCAACAACAGCGGGATCGACGTCCATCTTGGCACACTCAACGCCGGTGCCAACGTCTCGGGCCGGATCAAGCTGGTCGACAATGGTTCGGACGGCAACGGCCACAGCACCGTCGAGACGACAATCTGGCGCCACAGCCCCGGACAGCCAGTAACAATCGACCACAGTTTCAGTGACGGCAAAGGCAATACCACCACCGACCTGACCGTCAATGCGACCGTCGCCAACTCTAAGGGCCTCGGCACTTCGGACGGCAGCGCCATCGTCTATACGCCGCGCGGCAATGCTTATTATACTTTCACCGAAGGGCGCGATCTGGTTCGGACAGAAGACTATTATACTTACGGTAACCCGAAGGACTGGGGCGGTTACACCACGATCGCCGAAACGGCGAGTGTATGGGCCTATTCGAAGACGGGTGGCCAGGCTCCGCAGGGCGGTGGCCATTATGTCGACCTGAACGACCTCAGCACTGCGGCTGAGCAGCTCAATGGTGCGCTTGGCAGCGCGCGGCCGGACACACTTCAACTTGCGAGCGGATACGTCACGGTTGGCAATGTCTACCCCGGTTTTTCCGACGTGATCGACCACCCTATCACCCGCACTCCTCCCTCCGCCGACCGCTTCGTCGTGACGGGGCTGCACATCGACATCGAAACCGCTGTTAAAGCGACTTACCCGATCGAGCTGGTTTTCGACTCGGGCTCGGGCGGC
>CAXTTR010000240.1:0-5004 GCA_964247215.1 uncultured Sphingomonadaceae bacterium | reverse complement strand
CGCCCGCGGCAGGGTTGCTGCCGCGGGCGTCACCGCCTGCCAAGGCCGGAGCTCGTTAAACCGGGCGGACGCTGTCGAACTGCTGCCTGTACGTCATCGTAACCATGCGGTTCTCTTCGGGGCTCAACGCCGCCATCAGCTTGGGATAGAGGTCGGCTTCCTCGTCGCCCTTGGCGTGCTGGAGCACCGCCGCCTGCAGCGCGCGGACCTTGCCCTTGAACGCCGGGTCGTTCGCCTTCGACATCTTCATCATCATGTCGAGTTCGGTGTTGCCGACCTTGGCATGCGCCTGATCGATGTACAGCTTGTCCGAGCCGGCCTGCATGCCGTGCAGCGCCAGCGCCGGATAAATCGAGTTCTCCTCGCCAACGGAGTGCGCGGTAAGCTGGTAGCCGAGCTTCTTCAGCAGCGGCATCTCGGCCGAGGGCCCGCGTGCAGCGAGCAGCTTGTCAAAGGTGTCGGCGATCTGCGCGTGATGCACCTTGATCATGTCCATCCAGTTGCCGCCAGCAGCCGCGGTCTGCGCGACAGCCGCCTGCATGCTCGCCAGCACCGCAACGCCGACCGCGCCTGCACCGAGCGCGCGCCGTGAAATTTCCATGTCCGCCATATCGCTCTCCCATGCGATCGCAACACGCGATCATCGATCGACCAACGCCTTTTGCAAGACGCCGTTCCGTGCATGTGGCGGCAGCATTTGTCGCAGTTCGGTTAAGGAACCGGGGTAGCCGGATGAAGCCGTTCGCTGCGCTGGGCTTGCAGCCGCGCCACCATGGCGTCCGCCGAGCCGAACTGGAAGCCGAGCTGGCTGCGGTACGCCAGTGCCCCCGTGATTTTGGCGGCGCGGTCGGCAGCGTCGAGAGCGATCGTCTCGCCGGCCTGCGCCAGTGCGGCAGCACGATCGGCGTAGGGCCAGTCCTCCCACAGCATCAGATCGCGTACGCCGAGCGCCTCTGCCGCACCGCGCACGATCCAGTGGTCGACGTGGTTGCCGATCGCGAGCGGGCCGAATACCGCGTCGGGCTGCTCGGTGACAACGAGCTCTCGAAGCGCGGCGGTGAGCGGTGCCGTTACCGCCTCATCGCCATTCACCTCGCCAAACAGCGCCGGGGCGCTCTCGTACCCCCGGTGCGGCGCTTCGAGAAACGGCAGGTGCACCGCCTCCGCCCCGATCGCAGCGCAGGCGGCGCTATCCTCGGCGCGGCGTAGCGCCATGTAATCGACATCGGCGCCGAGCCCCTTGTCGAGCTGGCAGGCAAGCGCAAACCCGGCCGGTTGCACGACGTTACCGGTAAAGCACGTTGCGACGATCACCCGCCAGCCCTGCCGCGCCCGCTGCGCCAGCGTACCGCCAGCCGAGAACACGGCGTCGTCGAGATGCGGCGAGATCGCCAGCAGACAGCTCACAGCAGGTGCGGCTCGCGCCGGAAGCGGCAGTCGCTGACCGGCAGTACGCCGTCGACGGCTGCCGGTCCGGTGCCGCGCAGGCTCGTGTAGACCGCGGCGATCTGCTGCCCGACCGCCGTCCAGCTATAGACGCGGCGGCACTCTTCCAGCGCCGCCGCCGCGAGCCGTCGGCGCAAGGCTATGTCCGCCACCAACGCGGTCGACGCCGCTGCCAGTGCGGGGACGTCGCCCGCCTCGACCAGCATGCCATTCTCACCGTCGCGCAGGCAATCGACAACACCGACCGAGCGGCACGATAGCACCGCCAACCCGCTCGCCATCGCTTCGAGGATGGTATTCGAGAAGCCCTCCGCATAGGTTGGCGAGACAAACACGTCGTGCGCGCGGTAGATCGCCGGAACATCGGCGTAATCGGCATAGCCGGTGAACGCGACGCGGGACCCCAGCCGAAGTTCGTCCGCCAGCGCCTTGGCCGAGTCGAGGTCGGGGCCGATGCCCGAGACGGTCGCCGTCCAATCGCCGGTGACCGCGGTAAGCGCATTCAGGAAGTCGAGGACGCCTTTCCGCCGGTCGACCCGGCCGTGGTAGAGAAGGCGCACGCGGCCATTCGCTCGCTCGCTGCCCGGATAGAAGTGCCCCGTGTCGACCGCGCCCGGCACGACCGTGAAGCGGTCGAGCGCAGTGCCGAGCCGCTGGTGAACCTCGCCGGCGAAGCTCGCGCCGCCGATCAGCACGGCGCCCGACAGGTCGAGGACGCGTTGCATGGCGACGCGGTGCGTTTCGCAGCATGACCCGACCCAGTGCCCGTCGCCGCCCTGGATCGAGACGACGCACGGTACCCCGAGCCGGGCGGCGGCGAGCAGCACCGCCCAGCCGTTCGGGTAGCCGTATTGCGCGTGCAGGACGCCGAACGGCGCGCGCGCATGCTCGGCGGTGATCGCGCCGATCATGGCGTCGATGTCGCGTTCGAAGTCGCCGCCGTCCTGTTCGCCGACCGCTTCAAGGCCGATGACGCGCACCCCGGGGACGTCGGGCGGCGGCCCGCCGCCGTAGACGCCGCGGCCGAACGCATCGCCGCGGTACTGGCTAATCATCGTCACGTCATGGCCCTGCCCGGCCAGCTCGCGCAGCAGGTTGGCGGCGTAGATCGACATGCCCGAGATCGCCGGAAAGTAGCGCCGGCTGACGAAACACACCCTCATGCCGGCGTGCTCACGCCAGCGCCCGCAGATAGGCGATCGCCTCGGGGATCGCCGCATGCGCGCGCGGGCTTTCGCGCGAGAGCTCGACGCAGACCAGCCGGTCGAATGCGATGTCGCGCAGCGCCGTCAGGATCGAGGCGATGTTCATGTCACCCTCGCCGAACGGCAGATGCACATGCTCGCCGCGCCGCATGTCCTCGACCGCGACGGTGCCGATCTGCGCCGCATGGCGCCGCACCGCGTCGGCGGGGTCGATGTCCTGCGTGACGATGCAGTGCCCGGTGTCGAGCGCCAGCCGCAGCGTCGGATGGCGCTCGGCAACTGCGGCATACTCCGCGACGGTCTCGATCAGCATCCCCGGCTCAGGCTCGAAGCTGACATCGACACCCCGCGCCGCCGCATGATCGCAGACGCGCGCGAGACCGTCATCGAGCCACTGCCGGGCCTGCGCGTGATCGACGCCGCGCTTGGGCACGCCCGCCCAGAACGAGATCGTCTCGCTGCCAAGGATGGCGGCGATGTCGATGGCGCGCTGCAGGAACGCGACGCGCCGGTCGCGCCCGGCCGCGTCGGCGGTGACCAGCGTCGGCTCGTGCTTGTCGCGCGGGTCGAGCAGGTAGCGCGCGCCGGTCTCGATGACGCTGCCGAGCTTGAGCTGCTGCAACCGCGCCGCCAGCTGCTCGCTGGCGGCGACCCAGTCAGCCGCGAACGGGTCATGGTGATGGTGATCGAGCGTCAGCGCGACGCCGTCGTAACCGCTATCGGCGATCAGCCGCAGCGCGTCGTCGAGCCGGTGGTTCGCCGCGCCATTGGTGTTGTAGGCGAAGCGCAAACTCATGCCGCCACCAGCCCGAGCCGGTAGGCGACGTGGTGCGCCTCGGGCTCGCGGTAGAGCGGGTAGAGCGGCCCGACGATCGCATCCGCCAGCGCGGTATCGAACAACGGCGGCTCGCCGCCGAGCCGGGCGAGCGCCGCCTCGGTCAGTCGCACCGGGCGCAAGGTCCCGGACGGCGTACCGTAACGGATCAGCGGATGGTCCCGCGCCTGCAGCTTGGCGACATTGCGCTCGCCAATGCGGTAGTAGCTCATCGTCTCGACCTCGAGTCCCGGCACGAAGACCTTGACCGCCGTCATCGCACTGCCAGGCGGCGTCATGTCGATGTAGAGCACATCGAAGCCCGCTGCCCGCAGCCGGTCAATCGCGATCAGCCCCGCCGTACGGCTGTCGGGTGGCTCGACCGGCGTCGCCGGCAGGCTCTCGAACGGTTTCTGCGCGGCGACGCTGTAGATACTCGGCGCGAGCTGATCGCGCAGCCGGTCGCCGTCGGTGCGCGCCCATTCGAGCATCGCCTGCAGCGCGCGGCTCTCCTCGATGTCGAGGCTGGCTTTCGCGCGCCGCACGAAGTCGTCGACGTAACCCGCGGGCGCGACCCGCCGCGCGTCTGCGAGCGGCCCGTGGCTGAAGGTCTTGCGAACGCGCGCGGCCGCGAACTCGGTCATCGCCTTGACGAGCGCGCGGTCGCGGTCGGGGTCGCATGCCTCGCCGCACGCCGACAGCATGATCGGCACGCGCGGCCCGCGCCCCGGCTCATCGTGGCCGACGACGTACAGGTTGGTCAGTCCAAACTCATCGGTGGCGAACTTCGGATAGATGCGGATGCCCGTAGCGGCGAACAGCGCTATCAGTTCGGCAGCGCGCGGGCTCGGTGCGAGCGGCGGGTCGAGCAGGATGCCTTGATCGAGCGCGCGGAAGACCAGCCCGTTGCCGTCGCGCTGGAGCAGTTCGAGGACACCGTGCCCGACCGCCCAGTCGATGTCGGGTCCGGCCCCGAGCCCGTTGGTGATCGGCGTCGTGAACGGTTCGTATCCGGGCGGCAGCTCGATGAGGTCCGACGCCGCGATGTCGACCGGCAGCAGCACCGTTTCGCCAGTGCCGAAGCGCGTCGCCTGGGTCCACCGTAGCGGCGTCGCGCGGGTCACGGGAGACCCCGCCGGCAGGCAGCAGGTCAGCGGATCGACGACGGCGCGCTCACCCAGGCTGGCCGCCAGCGCGTCGTAAGAGCCATGCACCGGTTGCCAGCGCCGCGACGCAAGCAGCGGGAACACTGCCTCAGCGATCTCGCCAAGCGCGCCGAGGATGGCCTGCACGTCGGTCGCGCCGTAGCCGATACCGCTCGGCTGCGCGCCGGCCAGTCCGAGGCTCTCGTCGAGGAACAGCGCGACGACCCAGACCGGCACGCCGGTGCGGTCGAGCGCGGTGATCGGGAAGCCGACGATGCGCCCCGGCGGCAGTGCGTCGAGGTACGCCAGCGCCGCATCGGGCAGCGGCCGCGGCAGGTTATCGCGGCTCACAGCGGCATCCTGACGACACCAGCCGGGCGCGCCAGTGCAGCAT
>CAXTTR010000239.1:0-5013 GCA_964247215.1 uncultured Sphingomonadaceae bacterium | reverse complement strand
GCGACGGTGGCGACGGTGATTGCCAGCCAGGCGGTGATCTCGGGCGCGTTCTCGGTGGCGCAGCAGGCGGTCCAGCTCGGCTTCCTGCCGCGGCTGCGAATCACGCATACCAGCGCGCACGAAGCCGGGCAGATCTACATCCCGATCATCAACTGGGCGCTGCTGGTGATGGTTATCCTGCTGGTGCTCGGCTTCCGCACCTCGGATAATCTGGCGAGCGCCTATGGCATCGCGGTGACCGGCACGATGTTCATCACGACGTGCATGATCGCCGTGCTGGTGCTGACCATCTGGAAGTGGAACAAGCTGTGGGCGGTGCCGCTGCTGGCGCTGCTGCTGCTCGTCGACGGCGCGTATTTCGCCTCCAACCTGACCAAGATTCCCGACGGCGGCTGGTTTCCGCTGATTGTCGGCCTGATTACCTTCACCTTCCTGACGACCTGGGCGAAGGGCCGCCAGCTGATGATGCTGCGGCTGCGCGAGAGCGCCATGCCGATCGAGGTGTTCATCAAGTCGGCGGCGAACAGCGCCACGCGCGTACAGGGCACCGCGGTGTTCATGACCAGTACCGCCGCCGGGGTGCCGCACGCGCTGCTGCACAACCTCAAGCACAACAAGGTGCTGCACGAGCGCATCCTGATCCTGACCGTCAAGATCGAGGAGGTGCCGTATGTCGATCCGGTCAACCGCATGGCTATCACCGATCTCGGCTGTAACTTCTTCCGTGTCGTCGTGCGCTACGGCTTCATGCAGGAGATCGACATTCCGGCGACGCTGAAAACCGTCGAGATGTGCGGGCCGAAATTCAAGATGATGGACACCAGCTTCTTCCTGGCGCGCCAGACCTTGCTGGCGTCGGACCACCCCGGCATGCCGATCTGGCGCGAGAAGATCTTCGCGTGGATGCTGGCGAACAGCGAAAGCGCGATGGAGTTCTTCAAGCTGCCGACCAACCGCGTCGTCGAGCTCGGCAGCCAAGTCGAAATCTGAGCTGCTCATCGCGGGTTCAGTTGCACTGCAGCATGTAAACCGGCTACGCCCGGAACAGTGCGTGCCCGGCGCGGTTATCGCCAGAGATACTCGAGTTCATTGCCCATGACGCCTGCCCTGCTCCGTTCGCCCCGGTTTGCCGGATGACGTGTGCCGCTGGCCTGCGCCGGTTGTGGCGGACGGCGGCGCTGGTCGCGGTCGTCGGCTTGGCGGCGTGCGCGAGCAACAAGTCCAAGCAGGACGCCAAGCCCAAGGGTCCGCCCGAGGCCGGCTATGTCATCCTGCAGGCCAAGACCGTGCCGCTCGATATCGAGCTGCCGGGGCGCACCGCGGCGTACGAAACCGCCGACGTCCGCCCGCAGGTCAACGGCGTCATCCAGGCGCGGCTGTTCAAGGAAGGCTCGATCGTCCACGCCGGTCAGACCTTGTACCAGATCGACCCCAGCCTCTACCGCGCCGCGGCGGCGCAGGCGAAGGCCAATCTCGCCAGCGCGCAGGCGTTGCAGGTGTCGACGCGAGCACTCGCCGACCGCTACCGGCCGCTCGCCAAGATCGAGGCGATCAGCCAGCAGGATTTGACCAACGCCACCGCGACCGCCGCGCAGGCGACCGCGTCGGTGGCGCAAAACCAGGCGCAGCTGCAGACCGCCAGTGTCAACCTCAACTTCACCAAGGTGCCGGCGCCGATAACCGGGCGCATCGGGCGATCGCTGTTCACCACCGGGGCGCTGGTCACCAACGGTCAGGCGAGCGCGCTGACGACGATCCAGCGGCTCGATCCGATCTTCGTCGACATCCAGCAGTCGAGCGCCGACATCCTGTCGCTACGCCGGTCGCTGGCGCACGACAATGACCTGGTCGCGGCGAATGCGGCGGTGCGCCTGACGCTCGAGGACGGCAGCGACTACGGCGAGACCGGCGTCGTCGAGTTCTCCGAGGTCGTGGTCGACCCGACGACGGGCACCGTGACGCTGCGCGCGCGCTTCCCGAACCGGCGCGGGCTTCTGCTGCCGGGCATGTACGTGCGCGCCCACTTCGCGCAGGCGGTGCGCCGCGACGCGGTGCTCGCCCCGCAGCCGGGCATCGCCCGCGACCCGCGCGGCAATGCGACCGCGCTGGTCATCGGGCAGGACAACAAGGCGGAGTCGCGCCAGGTCCAGACCGGGCGGACGATCGGCACCGACTGGCTGATCACGAGCGGGCTGAAAGCGGGCGACAAACTGATCGTCGAGGGGCTGCAGAACGTCAAGGCGGGGCAGCCGATCAAGCCTGTGGTGGCGGGGTCGAAGCCGCGGCCGCCCGCAGGTGGCGCCTCTGGCGCGCAATCCGGCGGCAAGGCGAGCTGAGCCGATGATCTCGAAAGTCTTCATCGACCGTCCGATCTTCGCCTGGGTCATCGCGATCGTCATCATGCTCGCGGGTATCGGCGGCATCCTTGCGCTCCCGGTCGAGCAATATCCCGACATCGCGCCGCCGCAGGTCAACATCCGCGCGACCTATCCGGGGGCCTCGGCGGAGATCCTGGAATCGAGCGTCACGCAGGTCATCGAGCAGCAGCTGACCGGCATCGACGGGCTGATCTATTTCTCGGCGACATCGAACTCGGCCGGGCAGGTCACGGTGACCGTGACCTTCCAGAAAGGCACCAACCCCGACATCGCGCAGGTGCAGGTCCAGAACAAGGTCCAGCAGGCGCTGCCGCGACTGCCGCAGCAGGTCCAGCAGCAGGGGCTGGTCGTCACCAAGTCGAACCCCGACTTCCTGATGGTCGTCGGCATCTACGACTCGTCCGATAAGACGACCAGCGGCGACGTTTCGGACTATCTCGTGTCGAACCTGCAGGACACTATCGGCCGTATCCCGGGCGTCGGCGACTTCAATGTCTTCGGCGCACAATATGCGATGCGGATCTGGCTCGATCCCAACAAGCTCGCCGCGGTCCAGCTGATGCCGAGCGACGTCACCGCCGCGATCACGGCCCAGAACACCCAGGTCTCGGCGGGGCAGATCGGCGATCAGCCGTCGCTGCCGAACCAGATGCTCAACGCCACCGTCACCGCGCGCTCGCGGCTGACCAGGCCCGAGCAGTTCCGCCAAATCATTCTGAAAACCAACACCGATGGTTCGCGGGTGTTGTTGCAGGATGTCGCGCGGGTCGAACTCGGCAGTGAAAGCTACACGCAGATCGACCGGCTCAACGGTCATCCGGGGTCGGGCATCGCCATCCAGCTGTCGCCAGGGGCGGACGCGCTCAAGACCGCCAAGCTGGTGCGCGCCGAAGTCGAGAAGGCCGCCAAGTCGTTTCCCGACGGCTACAAGTACAGTTTTCCCAACGACATCACGCCGTTTATCACGCTGTCGGTGCGTGAGGTCGTCATCACGCTGTTCGAGGCGATCCTGCTCGTCGTGCTGGTGATGTTCGTGTTCCTGCAGAGCTGGCGCGCGACGCTGATCCCGGCGATCGCGGTGCCGGTAGTGCTGCTCGGCACCTTCGGCATCCTCGCGGTAGCGGGTTATTCGGTCAACGTGCTGACCTTGTTCGGGCTGGTGCTGTCGATCGGGCTCTTGGTGGACGACGCCATCGTCGTCGTCGAGAACGTCGAGCGCGTCATGGAGGAGGACCCCGAGATCAGCCCGCGCGATGCGACGATCCAGTCGATGGGCGAGATCCAGAACGCGCTGGTCGGCATCGCCATGGTGCTGTCGGCGGTGTTCCTGCCGATGGCGTTCTTCGGCGGTTCGATCGGCGTCATCTACCGGCAGTTCTCGATCACCATCGTCGCGTCGATGATCCTGTCGGTGATCGTCGCACTGGTGCTGTCGCCGGCGCTCGCGGCGACCTTGCTCAAGCGTCCCGACAAGAACGCCAAGCCGCGCTGGAAGATCGGCGCTGCAATCGGGCGGCTCGGCGACCGCTTCAACGACTGGTTCAACCGTAGCGCCGACGCCTACCGCGAGCGCATCAAGTGGGTGATCGCGCATACCGTACCCGCCGTGCTGATCTATGCCGGTATCGTCGCGGTGCTGGTGTTCACCTTCCTGCGGCTGCCGACGGGCTTCTTGCCCAACGAGGATCAGGGCGGCGCGCAGGTGCAGTTCACGCTGCCGCCGGGCGCGACGCAAGCGCGGACGATCGCCGCGGCGCAGGCGGTCGAGCAGTATTTCCAGCAGAACGAGAAGGCCAACACCCAGTCGCTCCTGACCATCATCGGCTCGAGCAACCAGGGTACCGGGCAGAATACCGGGCGCGGCTTCATCAAGTTCACGCCGTGGGATCAGCGCACCGGCAAGGGCAACGACGCGATCTCGATCACCCAGCGCACCACCGCCAAACTGGGCCCGCAACTGCGCGATGTGCGCTTTTTCGCCCTGAATCCGCCCGCCGTGCGCGGGCTTGGCCAGTCGAGCGGCTTCACGATGGAGCTGCTCAACACCGGCGGGCTTAGCCGTCAGGACTTCAAGGCGCGCCGCGATCAGCTGCTCGCGGCGGCGCAGGGCGACCCGGCGCTGACCTCGGTGCGGCAGAACACCCTCGAAGACGTGCCGACGCTGAGCATCGATGTCGATCAGCAGCGGGTCGGTGCATACGGGCTGTCGCAAACCAGCGTCGACCAGACACTGAGCACCGCGTGGGGCGGCACCTACGTCAATGACTTCATCGACCGCGGCCGGGTCAAGCGCGTTTACGTTCAGGGTGACGCACAATATCGCAGCCGGCCCGAGGACCTGAGCAACTGGTTCGTCCGTACGGGCACCGGCTCGATGGCGCCATTCTCGGCATTCGCGCGCACCAACTGGAGCCAGGCCCCGACGACGCTGTCGCGCTTCAACGGCCAGTCGGCGTATGAAATCCAGGGCGACGCGCCGCAGGGCAAGAGCTCGGGGCAGGCGATGAACCGCATGGAGGAGATCGCCGCCAAGCTGCCCGGCATCTCGGTGGCGTGGAGCGGCTTGTCATACCAGGAGCGGCTGTCGGGCGGCCAGACGCCGATCCTTTACAGCCTGTCGCTGCTGGTCATCTTC
>CAXTTR010000238.1:0-5025 GCA_964247215.1 uncultured Sphingomonadaceae bacterium | reverse complement strand
GAGGGACTGACGACGTACAAATACGTGGTGCGCGGGACGGGACAGGTGCGGGGGTAGCTGGCCAAGCCGGCGAGTGGCGCGAAGCCGCGACAAGGCGTAGGGTGCATGTCACAAGCTGCAGTTAGCATCCGGAGTGAAACGCGATGGCGAGCAATGCCAAGCAGATTTACGGCTATGAGCACACGACCAATGGGCTCGAACCAATGGACGAGGAGCGCTATCGGGCGTTCCTGCAGGAGGGTATCGATGAACTCGATCGCGGAGAGTATGTCGAGCATTCCGTCGTGATGGCGGATCTGGCAGCGATGGTTGCGGAGGCCGCTGCGCGCCAGGGTAGGTGATAGAGGTAAGATGGTCGCTACGCGCCCGCTTGGACGCTCGTGAAATCTTTACTGGCTTGATCGGCATCAATCCCGAAGCTGCTCGGTCGACCATTGCCGCGATATCTGCCCGCGCCAACTGGCTTGTGGAAACGCCGCTTGCAGGTGCCGCAGTTCACAATAGTTCGTTGCGGTCGTTCGGGGTGCTCGGTACGCCCTACACCATCGTTTATCGCGTTCGCGGCAACCTCTTGTCGATCATCCGCATCCGGCACTTCGCCCAGAACTGGCGCCCCCAATGACCGCCGTCGGGCTGCTTGGCGGGTCGTTCAACCCCGCGCATGCCGGGCATCGGCGTATCAGCCTGCAGGCGATACGGCTGCTCGGGCTCGACGAAGTGTGGTGGCTGGTCAGCCCGCAGAACCCGCTCAAGGACCGCGCCGGCATGGCTTCGCATGACGTGCGGATCGCGGCGGCGCGTGTGGTGGCGCGGCACCCGCGGCTTCATGTCTCGGGTATCGAGGCCGAGATGAACACGCGCTATGCCGTCGACACCGTGCAGGCGCTGCAGCGGCGCTATCCGAAGACGCGCTTCATCTGGCTGATCGGCGCGGATAACCTGATGCAGCTGCACCGCTGGAAGGCGTGGCGGCGATTGGCGCGGGCGGTGCCGATTGCGGTTTTGGCGCGTCCGGGCTATATGGGCAGCAGCCTGACGGCGCCGGCGATGGCGTGGTTCCGGCGCTGGCGCCACCGGGCTTCGGACGCTGGAGCGTGGCGCGATTGGGAGCTGCCGGCGATCGTGATGCTCGACATCCGGCTGAGCCCGCTCTCCGCGACGCAGCTCCGGGCGCGCGACCCCGGCTGGGCGAGTAAGTTTGACGGACGTCGACGACAGGATAGGATGAGCTTGAGGACAAGGATTTGATCGGGGCTGCGGCTCAGACTGCTGAGGCTGGCGCGAGGGCCCTGCCCGCCCGCACGGGTGTACCGCGTGCCGTCAACGCCGACGATCCGGCGGTGCAGGCGCTGCACGCGCTGATCTTGGCGACGCTCGACGACGATCAGGCGGTCGAGGTGATCAGCATCCCGCTGGCGGGCAAGACCAGCATCGCCGATCACATGGTCGTCGCCAGCGGGCGCTCGACCCGGCAGGTCGCGTCGATGGCGGCGAAGATTGCCGAGCGCATCAAGGCCGAACTGCGCCGTGAGGTCCGCATCGAAGGACTGCCGACCGCCGACTGGGTACTGATCGACGCGCAGGACGTCATCGTCCACCTGTTCCGCCCCGAAGTCCGCAGCTTCTACAATCTCGAGAAGATGTGGGCGTTCGACGGCCCGTCGGGGTCGACCAGCGAGCGCCGCGCGCCGCCGAAGCCTGCGCCGGAGCCTGCACCGGACGCCGCGTTCGATCCCGCTGACGAACATGACCCGATAGCGGACGATCCGGACGCTTGAAGCTTCACATCGTCGCGCACGGCCGGATCGGACACGGGCCAGAAGCGACGCTGGTCGAACGTTACCTGAAGCGCATCACCTGGCCGGTTCAGCTGACCGAGCTGTCGGACAGCGGCGCGGGCAAGCTTGCCGAACCGGTCACCCCGGCGGTGACCGTCATCCTCGACGAGCGCGGCGAGCCGCTGACATCGCGCGCGCTCGCGGCGAAGCTTGAGGCTTGGCGCGATACGGGCATGCGCGAGGCGCGGTTCGTCATCGGACCCGCCGACGGCCACGCGCCAGCGGCGCGGGCGTCGGCGACGCTGCTGCTCGGCTTCGGCCCGGCGACGTGGCCGCATCTGCTGGTCCGCGCGATGCTCGCCGAGCAGCTGTACCGGGCGACGTCGCTGCTGGCGGGGCATCCGTATCACCGTGACTGAAATCGATTGCGCCGACGCTTTTGCATCGCGTTCAGCCGCCAGCATGGTACAGGCGGACGCGACGCACTCGGGAGGGCACCCGCTTGAAGACGCTGACGCTGCTGCGCCACGCCAAGTCGGGGTGGGATGATACGGTCGAGCGTGACTTCGACCGCCCGTTGAACGGCCGCGGCCGCCGTGCCGCGGCGCGCATCGGGCAATGGCTGCGCGAGCATGAGACCAGCTTCGACGCGGTGCGCGCCTCGCCGGCGCTGCGCGTGCGGCAGACGATCGAGGGCGTCGAGGACGGGTTCGGGCGGGCGCTGACGCCGGTGTTCGACGCGCGCATCTATATGGCGTCGGCGGCGACGCTGCTCGAGCTGGTGCAAGGCTTCGACGCGGGCGCGAGCGCGCTGTTGATCGGCCATAATCCGGGGTTGGAAGACCTGCTGCTCCTGCTGACCGCGCCCGCCGATCCGCTACGCGCCGAGGCCGAGGTCAAGTATCCGACCGCGACGCTCGCGGTGCTCGAACTGCCGGTCGACCAATGGAGCGACGTCACCGAGCGCTGCGCGACCCTGCACGCGTTCGTCCGCCCGCGCGATCTCGATCCGACGCTCGGACCCGATGACTCCGAAATTGCGTGAACGTTACTTCACGAACTTCAGCGTCATCCGGTCCGATTCGCCGATTGCGGCATATTTCGCGCGGTCGACCGCACCGCGGGCGTAGCTCGGCGGCAGCGTCCAGACGCCGTCGGGATAGTCTGCCTTGTCCTTTGGATTGGCATTGATTTCCGACTGGCCCGCGAGCTTGAACCCGGCCGCCTCGGCGAGCTTGATGACGGTCGAGGTTTTCATATAGCCGCTCGAGTCCTGCATCTTGTCGGGGCGGTCTTCGGGCAGCCGGTGTTCCTCGACGCCGAGCACGCCGCCGGGCTTGAGCGCGGCGTAGAACGCCTTGAAGGCATCGGGCGCGAAGCCGCCGATGTACCAGTTGTGGACGTTCCGGAAAGTCAGCACCATGTCGGCACTGCCGTCGGGCGCGATCGCATAAGCATCCTTGCCGAACGCGCTGACCTCGACCTTGTCGAACACGGCAGGGTTGGCGGCGAGCTTCGCTTCGAACTTGGCGCGCCCGGCGGCATCCTGGGCGCCAGCCGCGGGGTTTTGTGCAGCGGCATACAGCTTGCCGTGCTCGCGCAGGTACGGCGCGAGGATTTCGGTGTACCAGCCGCCCGACGGCGAGATCTCGACGACGGTCATCGCTGGCTGCAGCCCGAAGAAGGTCAGCGTCTCGACCGGGTGGCGGTACGCATCGCGCGCCTTGTTCGCGGCGCTGCGCCCTGGCCCGGCAACGATGGCGGCAAGGCTGCCGGGCGCGGCGGGAGTAAGCGCCACGGCAGGCAGCGCGGCCGCCAGCAGGAGAACGGCGGCGATCGGAAACTTCATGGCGGGACCTCGACTTGCCGGAGCGGCAGCGATGTCCTAGCCGAAGCGCGGCGCGAGGCAAGTGGCGGAGGGTGCGCGTGGATAGCCGCACGACACTGACGATCTTCGCAGCCGGTGCCGCGCTGACGTTAGCCGCCGCGTGGGGTGATCACGCACGCCGCCGCAAGCCCGGCGCGGCGCTGGCCTTGCTGCCATGGCACGCACTGCTGTTTCTCGGCGTCGCGCTGATGCTGTTCATGGCGGCGCATGCGCTGACGCTGGCGCGGGGGTAGCGCTCACTTACTGCTGCTTCCCTCCCTTCTTCAGGGAGGGGCCGGGGGTGGTCTTGACTCCTGCCATCGCACAAAAACCCACCCCCGGCCCCTCCCGTGAAGGCGGGAGGGGAGCAGGCAGGAAATCGCTACATCCCATACGCCATCAGCAGGAACGCATACTCCTCCGCCGTCTCCTGCAGCGCGACGAAGCGCCCGGACTTGCCGCCATGCCCTGCCCCCATGTTGGTCTTGAGCAGCAGCAATTTATCATCTGTTTTGGTCGCGCGCAGCTTCGCGGTCCACTTCGCCGGCTCCCAATAGGTCACGCGCGGGTCGTTCAGCCCGGCGGTGATCAGCAGCGCCGGGTAGGCTTGCGCGCGCACATTGTCGTACGGGCTGTAGCTGCGGAGCAGGTCAAACGCCGCCTTGTCGGTGATCGGGTTGCCCCATTCGGGCCACTCGCCGGGGGTCAGCGGCAGCTGGTCGTCGAGCATGGTGTTGAGCACATCGACGAACGGCACGTGCGCGACAACCGCCTTCCACAGCCCGGGGTCGCTGTTGACCACCGCGCCCATCAGCTCGCCGCCGGCCGAGCCGCCGCTTGCCGAGATCATGCCGGGCTTCGAGTAGCCCGCCGCCGCCAGCCCCTTCGCGACATCGACGAAGTCGGTGAAGGTATTGGTGCGCTTCTGCAGCTTGCCGTCGAGGTACCATTGGTAGCCGAGGTCGTCGCCGCCGCGAATATGCGCGATGGCGTAGGCGAAGCCGCGGTCGAGCAGGCTCAAGCGGCTGGCGGAGAAGCTTGGCGGGATGGCGAGGCCGTAAGCACCGTAGCCGTACAGGTGCAGCTTGCCGCTGCCGTCTTTGGGAAAGCCTTTCCTGTAGACGATCGACACCGGGATTTTCGTGCCGTCGCGCGCCGGTAGCATCAGCCGCTCGGTGGCATAGGCGCTGGCGTCATACCCCGACGGCACCTGCTGGACCTTGCGGCTGACCAGCTTGGCGGTCGCAACGTCATAGTCGAACACCGTCGCGGGGGTCACCATCGAGCTGTAGCCGAGCCGCAGCATGGGAGCATCGGGCTCGGGGTTGGTGCCGACCGAGGCGGTGTAGCTCGCCTCGGGGAAGGCAATGTAGCTGTCGC
>CAXTTR010000237.1:0-5029 GCA_964247215.1 uncultured Sphingomonadaceae bacterium | reverse complement strand
ACGCCCCCATCACCACCGGCAGCGCCAGCATCCGGTAGGGCATCGAGAAGAACACCGCATAGGCGGCCGACGCCACGCCCGCGCAGGCCATGTCCTGCCACCATGAGAGGTGCGGCGTCGGGGACTGCCAGTCCGGCGTGACGCCGCCCGCGAGCCCTGCGCCGATCAGCACTCCCGCGGACAGCGCGACCACCGACAACAGGCCATAGGCGAGCCGCGCCATCCCCAACGGCATCCGGAGCCCCATCAGGTCGAACGTCGCGCCCAGCAGCGAAGGCCCGGGGTTCAGCACCAGCAGCGGGCCGAGCGCCACCAGCCCCGAGGCGGCGGGAACCCCGCATCGCACGGCGACACCGCCCACCACGCCCGCGAGCAGCGCGGCGGCGAACAGCTGCGCCAGCCCGTCGTCGATGCCGAGCCGCCCGCCCATCACCCGCCGCAGCAGCCCGCCGAGGAAGGCGGCGGCGCCGACGATCGCCAGGACCAGTGGATGCACCGCACCGTTGATCATCGACAAGGCCGGCGCGCCGAGCCCGCACATCAGCGCGAACAGCCAGGGGTTCGCCGCCGGTGCCTTCGCCGCTTCAGCGACCGCGCGGGCCAGCGCCGGACCCTTCAGCCGACCCGCGCGCGCCGCGTCGACCGCGGTCAGCGTGCCGACCACGCGGCGCATGTTGACGCCCCACGGCGTCACGGGTGCGATCCCCGCCAGCTGGCCGTCGACACGGATGCCGATCTCGCCCCAATGCGGCGCCGCCTCCATCGAACGACCGAGCGCCTCACCCAGCGAGCGCGCGGCGCTCAGCACGCCGCTGGTGTCCTCGCCGTTCTGGAGCAAGGTGCGCGCCGCCGCC
Source organism: uncultured Sphingomonadaceae bacterium (assembly GCA_964247215.1). Taxonomy (GTDB): domain Bacteria; phylum Pseudomonadota; class Alphaproteobacteria; order Sphingomonadales; family Sphingomonadaceae; genus Polymorphobacter_B. The sequence continues at coordinate 4,175 of CAXTTR010000237.1, read as the reverse complement.
AGCACCAGCCGCGCGGTGTCCTCCCCTTCATCAATCGCGCCCGCCCCGCTCACGGTTGCAGAAAGCCCTCGACCGCCTCCAGCAGCGCGTTCGGCTGCTCCTCGGGGATGAGGTGGCCGCAGGGCAGGCCCCGCCCGCGCACGTCGTCCGCCTCCTGCTTCCACAACGCGACGACGTCGAACATCTCGCCTACCGTCCCCTTGTCGCCCCAGATCACCAGCAGCGGCTGCGTGACGTTGCGCCCCGCCTTTGTATCCGCCTGCGTGTGCTCGCGGTCGATGCCGACCGACGCGCGATAGTCCTCGCAAACGGCGTGGATGCAGCCCGGCTCGCGATAGCAGCGCAGATATTCCGCGAACGCCTCCGGCGTCACCGCGCCCGGCGTCTTGCTCTGCACGTCGAGATGCGCGCGCAGGTAAACCTCCGTCGAGGCCTGAATCATCTGCTCGGGCAACGGCGCTTTCTGGATGTGGAAGAACCACCAGAAATATTTGGTGGCGAACTGCTCGTCTGTCGCCGCGTACATCAGGTCGGTGGGCGCGATGTCGAGCATCACCCCGCGCTCGATCGCCTGCGGCGCGTCGAGCATCATGCGATGGAGCACGCGCGCACCGCGATCATGCCCCATCGCCTGAAACCGGTCAAAGCCGAGGCGGTGCATCACCTCGACCTGATCGGCCCCCATCTCGCGCTTGGAATAGCCCGTGCCTGGCTTGCTGCTGTCGCCATAACCGCGCAGATCGGTCACGACGACGGTGAACCGCTCGGCGAGCCTGGGCGCGACTTTCCACCACGCGACGTGCGTCTGCGGATGGCCGTGCAACAGCAGCAGCGGCGGCCCGCTCCCTCCGACTAGGGTGTTGATCTCAACTCCGGAAGCGGTGGGTGTCACCCGGCGCTCGAAGTCTGGAAAAAAGCCCGCACTTGGCGTGGCGGGCGATGCTGCTTCGGGCATGGCTATTCCTTCCGTCGTCGTCGACGCGCTCCCGTCAGGGAGCGCCGCGGTGGACGAGACCGGCCAGACGCCACGCGCCGATTCTCCCGCGAACTATGGAACCACGGTTAACTTTAAGCAAACTCGCTCACGATCAGACCAACTGGACCCGACACTGGCAAGGTCTCGCGCGACACTTAGCAGCTTGCTTTCAGGCAAGCGTGTCCCGCTGTTCGACGGATTCGCAGCGCACCGCTGCCTGCGTCAGCACCGCGGCCGTCCGATCGCAAACTGTCATCGAGCTCGCACCCTGCCGACCGTTCCGCAGTCGATGGACCACGAACTGCCAGCCGGGCAACCGCGCGACGTCAATCGCGGACAGCAAAAGGCTGTTTGCCGCCCAGCGTTACATGTTATAGCAGTTGCGACTTGATGGCGACGAACACGTGGGGAGAATGCCGATGATCTTGGACGACAGCGTCGCCGCCGTGGTGACCGGCGGTGCATCCGGCCTAGGCGAAGCGACCGCGCGCGCGCTCGCCGCCGCGGGCGTGAAGGTCGCGATTTTCGATCTGCAAGCGGACAAGGGCGAGGCGGTGGCGCGCGAGATCGGCGGCGTGTTCTGCCGGGTCGACGTGACCTCCGATGATTGTGTCGATGCCGGGTTCGCACAGGCGCGCGCCGCGCACGGGCAGGAGCGGGTGCTGGTCAACTGCGCGGGCACCGGCAACGCAGTCAAAACCGCGAGCCGGTCGAAGGAGGACGGTTCGGTCAAGCACTTCCCGATTGGTGCGTTCGACCGGATTATCCAGATCAACCTGGTCGGCACGTTCCGCTGCATCGCCAGGGCGGCGGCGGGGATGCTGACGCTTGATCCGCTGGCGGACGGCGAACGCGGCGCGATCGTCAACACCGCCTCGGTGGCGGCGGAGGACGGGCAGATCGGGCAAGCCGCCTATGCCGCGTCCAAGGCGGGGATCGTCGGCATGACCTTGCCCATCGCGCGCGACCTGATGAGCGAGGGTATTCGGATCAACACGATCCTGCCCGGCATCTTCGACACGCCGTTGCTCCAGGGCGCGCCGCAGCCGGTGAAGGACGCGCTGGCCGCGTCGGTGCCTTTCCCCAAGCGGCTCGGGCGTCCGGAGGAATATGCCCGGCTCGCCCTCACGATGATCGAGTGCGGCTACTTCAACGGCGAGGACGTCCGGCTCGACGGCGGCATTCGCATGGCTCCGCGGTAACCGCGCGATGGCTGGAGCACTGGCGGGGCTGCGGATCGTCGAGTTGGCCGGCATCGGCCCGGTGCCGTTCTGCGGGATGATGCTGGCCGATCACGGGGCGGAGGTGATCCATGTCCATCGCCCCGGCACGCCGCCCGACCCTCGCGATCCGCTGCTGCGCTCGCGCCGCTTGGTCGAGGCGGACCTGAAATCGTCTGACGGCGTCGCTGCGGTGCGGGCGCTCGCCGCCGATGCGGACGGGCTGATCGAGGGGTTTCGGCCGGGTGTGCTCGAGCGCCTGGGCCTCGACCCCGTGGCGCTGATCGCCGCCAACCCGCGGCTGGTCGTCGGTCGCATGACCGGCTGGGGCCAGACGGGTCCGCTGGCGCAGGCCGCGGGGCACGACATCAATTACATCGCCGTCGCCGGCGCGCTGCACAGTCTCGGCCGCGCGGGCGACAAGCCGACGCCGCCGATCAACCTGGTCGGCGATTTCGGCGGCGGCGGGATGATGCTGGCGTTCGGCATGGCGGCCGCGCTGCTCAGCGCCGCGCGTACCGGGCAAGGCCAGATGATCGACTGCGCGATGACCGAGGGCGCGGCGCTGCTGATGAGCATGATATGGGGGTTTCGCGCGATGCACGACTGGCAGGATGAGCGCGGCGTCAACCTGCTCGACACCGGCGCGCATTTCTACGACACCTACGAGACCGCGGACGGCAAGTTCGTCGCGCTGGGCGCGATCGAGCCGCCCTTCTACGCGCGCTTTCGCAAGTTCGCGGGGATCGCCGACGACCCGGCGTTCGACGGGCAGTTCGACCGTGCGGCATGGCCCGGGTTGCGCCAGCGGCTGACCGCGCTGTTCCTGACCCGCACCCGCGACGATTGGTGCGCGCTGATGGCGGGCGAGGATGCGTGCCTCGCCCCGGTCCTGTCGATGGCGGAAGCGCCCAACCACCCGCATAATATCGCCCGCGAGAGCTTCGTCGAGCTGGCCGGCGTCGTCCAGCCCGCACCCGCCCCGCGCTTCTCGCGCACCCCGGCTCGGCGGCCGGAGGCGTCGGTCTAGCGGCCGGTCGGCAGGTCGCGGAACGCCGCGTCCTTGTCGGCGCGCACATCGCCGGGCAGCCCGAGCACGCGCTCGGCGATGATGTTCTTCAGGATCTCGTCGGTGCCGCCCGCGATGCGCAGCCCGGGTGCCCACATCACCGCCTGCTGGAAGGCACCCGCCAGCGGCGCCAGCGCCGGATCGCTGATGATGCCATATTGGTCGAGCGCCTCGATCGCGGCGTTGCCGATATCCTGCAACTGGTTGGCGGCGATGATCTTGCCGATCGCGCTTTCGGGGCCGGGCGTCTGACCTTTCGAGAGCGCGGTGATCGTGCGCATCCGAGTGTTGCGGAGCCCCTCGGCCTGCACCCACCAGTCCGCGAGCCGCTGGCGAAAGGCGGCGTCGCGGATCAGCGCGCCGTCGACGCCGTCGACCTCGCGGGCGAGCTTCAGCATGTCGGCCGGCCCCGCGCCGCTGCTCCCGCCGATCGCCAGCCGCTCGTTCATCAGCGTGAACAGCGCCACGCGCCAGCCATCGTCCACCGCCCCCAGCCGCTGCGTATCGGGGACGCGCACGCCGGTGAACCACACTTCGTTGAAGTCGGACCCGCCCGACATTTGATGGATCGGTCGTATCTCGATGCCCGGCGACGTCAGATCGACCCAGAACATCGTCAGGCCTTTGTGCTTGGGCTTGGCGGGGTCGGTGCGGACCAGCACGATACCATAGTCGGAATAATGCGCCCCCGACGTCCAGACCTTCTGGCCGTCGATCACCCAATCGTCGCCGTCGCGCGTGGCGCGGGTGCGGATCGCGGCGACGTCGGAGCCGCCCGCGGGCTCCGAGAAGAGTTGCGACCATATCTCCTCCCCGCGCAGCGCCGGCCCGACGAACCGCTCGCGCGTCACCGCATCGGCATATTGCGCCACCGTCGGCACGCACATGCCGAGCCCGATCGCGAAATAGG
>CAXTTR010000236.1:0-5048 GCA_964247215.1 uncultured Sphingomonadaceae bacterium | reverse complement strand
ACCGGCGCGATCATCAGGTGGACGTCGAACGGCAGCTTGCTGTGCGGGCGCGCGGCCTTCACCACCAGCGGCCCGATGCTGATATTGGGGACGAAGTGCCCGTCCATGACGTCGACATGGATGTAATCCGCCCCCGCCGCTTCGAGCGCGCGCACTTCCTCGCCGAGCCGTGCGAAATCGGCGGACAGGATAGACGGCGCGATGCGGACCGGTTGCTGCATGGCCAGCGTGCTAGCAGGGTAGCGCGCCAGCCGGAAGGGCGGCGGGTAGTGTGTCGGTTTGAATTTCGGCTTACGACGCTCTTCAGACATTTAGCAGTGAGCTTGCCAACCCAATAGCAGACGCAGTTCGACCCGCGTTTCTGATACTCCGCAACCCTCCGAAAGCGTAGGTCGGTTGGCGGTGCCAGAACCGACCGGTTGTGACACCACGACTGGCCAGCAGCGTCGAAATAAAGACGGCATTGGCAAGTCGGTGTGTTAGCTTCTCGTCAACAACAGGGAGATTGACCATGAACCCGAACAAGGCGCTTTGGGAAAAAGGGGACTTCACTCGTATCGCCGCAACAATGCGCGAGAGCGGGCGTGAGTTCGTCAAGAGCCTTAACATCGTTAGCGGGATGAATATTCTCGACCTTGGTTGCGGCGATGGCACGACCGCGCTGCCAGCGGCTGAGCTTGGCGCGAACGTTCTGGGAATCGACATTGCAAGCAACTTGGTAGCGGCGGGCAATGCACGTGCTGCCGATGCCGGGCTTGATAACCTGCGGTTTCAGGAAGGCGACGCATCGAACCTGGAAGGGATTGCCGACAATCAATTTGATCTTGTCGTCAGCGTCTTTGGCGCAATGTTCGCACCGCGCCCGGACGACGTTGCGCGTGAAATGGTGCGAGTGACGAAGCCCGGAGGTCGCATTGTCATGGGCAACTGGATTCCTGGTGACCCAACGCTCGTGGCGCAAATCCTGAAGATCAGTGCGGCTTATATGCCCGCCCCGCCCGAAGGTTTTGTTAGCCCGGTCACTTGGGGTGTCGAGACCAAGGCATGCGAGCGCTTTGGCACGGCCGGGATCCCCTCGGACCACGTGGACTGTGAACGATCGAGCTACGTGTTTCGCCACGCTGGCCCTCCAACCGAGCTGTTCGATGCCTTTCAACACTATTACGGCCCAACGATGAACGCGTTCGCCGCCGCTGAAAGCAACGGGCGGACTGAGGAGTTGCATGACGAGCTGTCGGAACTGTTCGCTGCACAGAACCAGGGCGGACCGGCTGAAACAGTCATACCTGCCACCTTTTTGAAGGTGACCGTCAGCAAGCCCTAACCGCCGCAAATTTTCCGTACCTTTGGTGTCACAACCGGAACGGTTGTGACATCGCCGAAACTTCTGCTTTCAGCCGTTTTCATCTTAAATTTGCTTGGCCGAAGTCCGCCCCAAGCCGACACTCAAACCGAGCCACTGCCGACCAGCGCTACGCGTTTCGCAGCTGCACGATAAAGAACCCGTCGAGCCCGCCCTGCTCCGTAAGCTGCCCCGGCAGCGTCCGCACCCAGCCTTGCGGGCTCGGCGCAAGCCCCGGCGGCAGCTCGTCGGCGCGCACCGGATCGACCTTCAGCCCCGGCACCCGGGCGTGCAGCGCCTCTAGCTGCGCTTCGCCTTCGCGCGGGTCGAGGCTGCAGGTGGCGTAGACCAGCCGCCCGCCGGGCGCGAGCAGGTCCAGCGCGCGGTCGAGCAGCGCCGCCTGCAGTGACAGCACCGGCGCGAGATCGCGGTTGCCCTTGAGGTGCAGCACGTCGGGATGCCGCCGGAACACGCCGGTCGCCGAGCACGGCGCGTCGAGCAGCACCGCGTCGAAGCGCTCGGCGGTGCACCACTCGAGCGCGTCGACGGCGATCACCGTCGCGCTCAGCCCGGTGCGCGCGAGGTTGTCGCGGACCTTGTCGAGCCGCGTGTCGGACTGGTCGAGCGCGGTGACGGTCGCGCCGGTCGCGGCGAGCTGCAGCGTCTTGCCGCCCGGCGCGGCGCACAGGTCGAGGACGCGCTCGCCGGGCCGGGCATCGAGCAGCCGCGCGGGCAGGCTGGCAGCGAGGTCCTGCACCCACCACGCGCCCTCGCCGAAGCCGGGCAGTTCGATTAGCGGGCCTTGCCGCGGGATGCGGACATGCCCCGGTGCAAGCGACACGCCGCCGAGTTCAGCCGCCCAGTGCGCGGTTTCGGCCGCGTCGCGCAGCGTCAAGTCGGTCGCGGGCTCGCTGGCGAAGGCGCGTGCTGCGGCGGCTGCCACATCGCTGCCCCAGTCGGTCGCCCAGCGTGTAGCGAACGGCTCGGGCAGCGTCGGCACATCAGGGAGTGCCGCATACTCGCGCAGCAGCCGCGACAGCACCGCGTGCGTCAGCCGCCGCGGACCGCCCTCGGTCAGCGCCAGCGTCGTCGCGACCACGGCATGCGGCGGCGTGTTCAGCAGCAGGCTCCCCGCCATGCCGATGCGGAGCGCCATGCGGGCACGGGCGTCATCCGGCAGCGGGCGCTGGGTGGCGCTGTCGATCAGCGCGTCGAGGTCGGTCAGCCAGCGCAGCACGCCGCTGGCGAGGCTGCGGGCCAGCGCGCGGTCGTCGCTGCGCTCGATGCCCTTGAGCGCACCCTCGATCGAGCCGTCGAGCGAGCGGCCCTGCTGGAGCACGTTGGTCAGCAGCCGCAGCGCGCCGCGCCGCGCCGCGGTGCCCGGCGGATCGGGGTCGTGTTGCGGCGTCGGACTGCGCTTGCGGGTGTGGCCGGCGGTGCTCATGGCAGCATGACCTGACGGATGGCGTGCCCCGCGGCGAGCTCGTCGAGCAGCCGGTTGATGTCCGACAGCGGGCCGACCGAGGTCAGCAGCCGCTCGACCGGCAGCCGCCCGCGCTGCCACAGCGCGATGTAGCGCGGGATGTCGCGCGCCGGGATCGCCGAGCCCATGTAGCTGCCGATCAGCGTCTTGCCGTCGGCGACCAGCGAGATCGCCGGGATGCTGAGCACCTCGGCGGGGTTGGGCAGCCCGACGGTGACGGTCCGCCCGCCGCGCCGCGTGACGCGGTAGGCCTCGGCGAGGACGCTCGCCCGCCCGACGGTTTCGATCGCGATGTCCGCGCCGCCGCGGGTCAGCGCAGTGACGGTGGCGGCGGCGTCCTCGGGCGCGACCGCGGCGGCGGCGCCCAGTTCAAGCGCCAGCGCGCGCTTCGACGCGACCGGGTCGACCGCGATCACCGGCTCGGCCCCGCTGGCGACCGCACCGAGCAGCGCCGCCAGTCCGACGCCGCCGAGGCCGTAGATGACGACGCTCTCGCCGAGCTGGACCCTGGCGCTGTTGATCACCGCGCCGACACCGGTCAGCACCGCGCAGCCGAACAGCGCAGCGATCTCGGGCGGGATGCTGGCGTCGATTTTGACCGCCGAGCGCTCGTCGACGACCGCATGGGTCGCGAACGCCGAGACGCCGAGGTGATGGTGGACAGGCGCACCGTGCTCGCTCAGCCGGTAGCCGCCGCCGAGCAGCACGCCTGCGCCATTGGCGCTCGCGGCAGGGGCGCAGAGGTAGCCTTCGCCGCTGGCGCAGGCAACGCAGTGGCCGCACGACGGCAGGAACGCCAGCACGACGCAGTCGCCGGGGGCGAACGCGCTGCTGCTGCCGGCTTCGATCACGGTCGCGGCCGCTTCGTGGCCAAGTGCCATCGGCACCGGGCGGACGCGGTCGCCGTTCACCACCGACAGGTCCGAGTGACATAGCCCTGCGGCGTCGATCCGCAGCAGCAGCTCGCCTGCGCGCGGTGCCGCGAGGTCGAGTTCGGCCAGCCGTAGCGGGCGGCTCGTGACGTACGGCGGTGAGGCGATGTTGGCGTCGAGGACGGCGGCGGTGATCTTCATCGCCGCTTGTTAGTCGGTTCGTTGCCGCATGGGTAGCGCGGCGGCTGGTTCGGGCTGGCGATCTGACTTAGATAGACTTGCAGTCAGGCCGAGGCACCAAACCCGCTCATCCCGAGCGAAGTCGAGGGACGCACAATCTCCGGGCAGGTCCCTCGACTTCGCTCGGGATGAGCGGGTTTGGTTTCGATATCAATGCAAGAATTTCGAGCATACTGCGAGCACTGGAGCAGGCGCATGACGGTTATTTCACGGACGACGATCACCGCAACGGCACTCGGCCTCGGCCTGGCGCTGTCGGCCTGCGGCGAGCAGGCGACACTGCCGCTCAGTGCCGGTACCGGGGCCAACCCGCAGTTGCCCGCGCCCAACGCGACGCTGCTGCCGACCGTCAAGATCGCCAAGGTCGTCGGCTGGGCGGGCAGCGCCAAGCCGGTCGCCGGGGCGGGCCTTGCGGTCAATGCCTTCGCCGCCGGGCTCGATCATCCACGCTGGCTTTACGTGCTGCCGAACGGCGACGTGCTCGCCGCCGAGACGACCGCGCCGTCCCATCCCGACGACACCAAGGGGCTGCGTGGTGTCGCGCAGAAGCTGCTGATGGGGAGCGCCGGGGCGGGCGGCGCCAGCCCCAACCGCATCATCCTGCTGCGTGATCCGGACGGCACCGGCACGGCGACGCAGCGCAGCGTCTTCCTGAGCGGGCTCAACACGCCGTTCGGCATGACGCTGGTCGGCAACAAGCTTTATGTCGCCGACACCGACGCGGTGCTGGCCTTCGACTACACGCCGGGCGCGACGTCGATCACGACTCCGGGCGTCAAGCTCGTCGACCTGCCGGCGGGCACGATCAACCATCACTGGACCAAGAACGTCATCGCCAGCCCCGACGGGCGCAAGCTGTACGTCAGCGTCGGCTCGAACAGCAACGTCGGCGATAACGGCATGGCGGCCGAAGCCGGGCGCGCCGCGATCTGGGAGGTCGACACCGCGACGGGCGCGCACCGCGTCTTCGCCAGCGGCCTGCGCAACCCCAACGGCATGGGCTGGGAGCCGACTACGGCCAAACTGTGGACCGCGGTCAACGAACGCGACGAGATCGGCAGCGACCTCGTCCCCGACTACATGAGTTCGGTCGCAGACGGCGGCTTCTACG
>CAXTTR010000235.1:932-5048 GCA_964247215.1 uncultured Sphingomonadaceae bacterium | reverse complement strand
ACTCCGGCGAGCGGTTATGCAGGGCCGATGGGCTCGATCGTGCTGGGGCTGCTGGTTTCGCCGGTGTGTTACTTCTTCTGCACCACCGTCAAAAACCAGTTCAAGTACGACGACGCTCTCGATGTCTTCGGCGTCCACTGCATAGGCGGTATCGTCGGTGCGTTGCTGACCGGCATTCTCGCTGCCCCGGCGCTCGGCGGTCAGGGCATCCTCGACTACACCGTTATTCCGGCGGTGCTGCCGAAGACATCGTACGACTACCTCGGCCAGCTGTGGATCCAGAGCAAGGGGGTTATGCTCACCCTCGTCTGGTCGGGCGTTGGCTCGTTCATCCTATACTACATCGTCGATAAAACCATGGGCCTGCGCCCGGCGGTCGACGGCGAGCGCGAAGGGCTCGACATCACCGAGCACGGCGAGCGCGCCTACAATTACTGAGTTCCTCCCCAAGGGAAACAAACTGGCCCGGCGGTGCAAACCGCCGGGCCTTTTTTTGTGCGCGCAGCAAAGAATCGGGTTGCGCTCCGCGCGTCACCAGACCGTCACATCATGTCACTAGACACTTCCAATCCCGTAGCATGTGAACGGGGTCACCCCGGGGGTCGCCTGTGCAATTGCGTCAATCGATCGTCACTATCGCTTCAGCTGCTGGCCTGCTGATGGGCTGCAACGAGAACCTTCCTTCGGTGAACCAGCCGGTCGTTACGCCTGTTGCTGCGGCGACGCGGACGGTGATCATGGTCTGGGACGGGCTGCGCCCCGATGATGTCAACGCCACCGACACGCCGAACCTGTACGCGCTGCGTCAGTCGGGCACTAACTTCAACGACAATCATTCGACCTTCCCGACCTTCACAATGATGAATGGTTCATCGTTCGCGACCGGCTCGTTCCCGCGCAGCTCGGGCTTCTACGGCAACACCTTCTGGACGTCGCCGCAGGGTACATCGAACACTATCCCAGCCGGCAACTCAGCCGCGGGGACGCCGCAAGACTATGTCGATCCGGTGTTCACCGAAGACTATCAGGTGCTGACGACGCTGAACGCCTACTATAGCGGCCAGCTGCTGCTGGTGAAAGCCTGTTCGCCGCCGCGCAGGGTGCCGGCATGGTCACCGCCGAGCTGCCGACCGATCCGACCGGCAAGACCAAGGACGCCTCGCTGCCCTTCGGCAGCTATAGCGTTAATCTCACGGTCAAGGACGTCAACATCGACGGCAAGAGCTTCCGCTACTTCGACTCGGCAAAGGCTTTGCGGCAGTAGCGGGCCCTTGCGTTCAATGACTAAGATTAATTCCAGCCTGATCCCGTCGCCGCTGCGCGGGCGAGGGTCCATACGCGTCAGGCGATTAAGATATACGTACCGCCGCCCACGTGATGGTGACGCGATAGCTTGGATAAGCTCGCTTGTGGTTGCTGGTAGCGTGAGCTTGTGTTCCGACATGGTCGTTGCAGCTGCTCCAAGCGCCACAACCGCCGCCAAACCTCTTGTCTTCGAACAGGTATTCAGCTCGATCGGCGAGCCTGCAACCCTGCACTATCGCGCCGTGTTCAAGGCGCGCGGCATCGACCATCAACTCGCAGTGTGGCGCAGTGGCGACCGGCTTAAGCGCGTTACCGATCAGGCGCTGATCACCTACGCCGTCCGCAAGCCAGGCGGTACCGACTTCGACTTACAACTGCTCTATTGTCCCTATCGCCGGCTGTGATTGGTATACGCTAACCCAGAGCGGCCGCGCCACGCAGCTATGCTGGAGCCAAACCGAACGTCTGCCACTGGTCATCCTGGCTGCCAACGACACCCCGGAATGGCGTATTACGATGTTGGACCACGACCAGTCCGCAAACGATGTATTCGTTGTAACAGATAAGGGCTTCGTGCGCGTTGATGCAGTGAGGGATGCCGAGCGCGACTGAGTCCGCGCTGAGCTCCATCCGACTAAGCTGCTGGCTGCGTGCTTCCAGGTCCAGCACGCTGCGCGACCGCCGCCACCAAAGCAATGCGCTCGACACCGGCGTACTCGGCGCGCTCAAGTTCTTCACCAAAAACGTCAGGGTCAATTTCGTAATAGCGAAGCGCCGCTGCGTGCTCCGCGCAGAGCCGCTCCAGTGTCGATCGCAGCGCATCGACACCGTCGACAATCGGACTGCCAGTATATAAAATCAATCTTCCACCTTCGTTCAGCTGCGCCAGCGCAGCGGCCGCCATCGCGACCGCAACCCCTGTGCCGAGAGCGTCGCCGCCGTCTCGATACTGTCGTCCGCCGGTGTCGATGATGTAGGGCGGGTTGGCGACCGCTAGATCGACAGGGCCGACCACGCTTGAATTTTTCGTCTGGACCAAGTCGATCATGTGGCCCGCATATTCGGAGTTGACCCGCGCCAGGTCCAATGCCAGCGGGTTAACGTCGGTCCCGACCACCCGCGCTCCGGGGTACAACCGTGCGGCGGTCACAGCACCAACCCCCGAACCTGTGCCCAAATCGACGACCACCTCCGGTTCGCATCCGTCGCTTTCCTGCTCGATAAGTCGCGCAAAGCGGTAGCTGTCGGGGCCGAAGAACACCGCATCGATGTCGTTGGTCGGAAACGCCGAGTGCAGGAATAAGTCGCCACGACGCGCTACACGGACTGTACTACGGACACCCTCGGGGTGAGGCTCGAGTACCCGGGCTGCATGCATTATCCCAAGCAGTGTTGCCGGAATGTCTTTGGAATCGACAACGCAGCTCCAGCCGAACAGACGGCGCAACAGCGAAGCGTTCACGGCACCACCGTTGGCAACCGCCCGTGAATGCGTCAGCGGGGTAGCTGGAACGAAGTCATAGCCAGCATGATCGAGGAAGCCGAGCAGGTCGTGTAGCGCTGCGCTATAGCAGGCTGAAACAGCTGGGGACGACTCACCCGTTAGCGTGCTCAAGACCCCGGAACAATCTCTTGAGGCCGTGCCCAGAGTTCGGCGCGGTAGCGCCGAAAGCAGCGCTCGCCGGCGGTCAGCCGCATCAGCGCACCTTCGGCGATCGGCACTGCTAGATTGGGATCGGACTCGATTAGCGGAATCAGCGCCTCCGCATTCCAGCTTTCCGAGTGTTTGACGTCGAGCACTGCATGCAGGTCGAAATAACGTCGCTCGCGGTCGGAGAAACCCAGACGTCGGAGCCCGGCCGCGACCTTCACAACGCGGCCCGGCGACGTCAGTTCGACCGCGCCCAAAGCACCGACTGAGTGGTACGCATAGCGCCGTGATGTCGCGAGCCCGAGCATAAGGTTGGCAAGCGCTAAGCTCTCCCACGCAGTCTCGTCGATCACCGGCTCAATCTGCAGCGTGTCGATCAACGTCGTCAGCAAGGGCCCATGCATCCCCTTGATGTTGCCGCGACCCATCTCGTCCCAATAATTGCGAGCGAGTTCGAGCTTCGGCCGCGGCGGCAGCTTAATTTGGGTCAGCGCGACGAGATCGTCAAACCCGGCCTCGCCGGCAGCTTCCTGCGTCAGGAACCAGCGCATGTCTTCTAGGCTCGCAGTCGTTTCCAGCCACGGGAACAAAACATCACCCTGCCCCGGGCCGGTCCGCTTCAACTCCTCGAACCACGCGACGAACCCGTCGGGGTCGCGCGGAGCGGCTGCGGCGCGATTATGAACCGTAATGCGCTCGGCTTCGAGCCAATGGCCTTCAGCGAGGCGGAACTCTGCTTCTTCGGTAATAGCTGCATCCCACCCGGTATTCGGTAAGGTCGGAGCCATGCGACGATGATTAAAGCTCGCTAGCGAGCGGTGGAAGGCAGCCGGATCAGGCGAACGGCGTCGCTGGCCGGCAGGAAGGGACAAAGCAAGCATGGGGGCTCCGCGCAAATTCTGCGATCGATGAGCCCTTCAAACTCGCTGCGACGCGGGCAGGTTCCGATTACGCCTTGTCGGCGTATGCGACAGATTGCCATTTCAGTACCGCAGCGACCGCAACAACGACTAAATCCCGGCATCCTTGCGGAAACCGGGCGTCCGATAGTTGGTTGCGGGGACGGCATTTGACCTTTGCAGAACTCGGATAGCTGCCTGCTTCCGGTCGCCCGGTCGCCCGAGCCGACATACCTCGCGTTCTCCCGAACACTATCGGCG
>CAXTTR010000235.1:0-922 GCA_964247215.1 uncultured Sphingomonadaceae bacterium | reverse complement strand
GCGGCTTCGTCCGCCCCTCCCCCCTCCCGTCCGACCTCCCCAGTCGGCAGTACATAGGCGATACGCCATGACGGTGAAATCTATGGACCTGCCGTCGTCCGTCCATCTTGCCGCCCACTTCAAGGCGCATCTCGTGCTCGGCACACCGGATCTTCAAAGCCTCGTCGAATCGAAGGTGGCGGAGACATGCCCAGGATCGACGTGGTCGCCCCGGTCGCATCGCCTTCTCCGGCTTCCGCCGTTCCCCTTGCCCGGCCTCACCAAATCCGAAGCGCGACGTGAGGCGCTCCGCGACGCGGCCCGTCGCGAGGTCGTCGGCAATCTCTGCGGTCCGGTGGCCGAAGCCCGGTGGCGCCTCCGCTCGCGCGTGCTGACGATCGCGCACGGTGCCGAAGCCGCACGACGGTGCTTCGCCATCCGCAAACCCGATCGATCCAGCGATCTGGGGCGTGTTCGCGCCCGGCTCGAATGGCTCGACAAGCCGAATGCCCCCGCGCATTTATCGTATCGTGGCAGGAGGCGGAGTACCTGGTGGCGAACGACTGGGAGCGCGTCGTCCGCATGGCCCGCCTGATCCATGGTTCTGCCCTAGGGCCGGCGACGAGATGGCCGAAATCTGGAGCACCCTGCCCGCCCGCAGCGTGAATGCCGACTGGATCAGTCTGCCGTCCGTTCTGCAGACCTCGATCGAAGAGGATTGAACACCTGGTGGCACCGCATCGAGAGCGAGGCTGCGTCGGACAGCAATGCGGGCGCGACCCTGCGGCGGCGGCGGACCTGACCTCGGTCCATCGCTTGGGCCGGTGGACGACATGCCACCGCCACGCGATCGCGATCGCGTGGCGGAGATCGATCGCGGTTTCGACCCGGACGGACGGGAACCGGAGTCGTGCCTGTGAGCTGGCGCTCAGTGGCGGTCCTG
>CAXTTR010000234.1:0-5059 GCA_964247215.1 uncultured Sphingomonadaceae bacterium | reverse complement strand
CGACCTGATGCGCCCCGACGGGACGCCGTACCGCCAGCGCGAGGCCGAGGTGTTCCGGGCGGTCGAAGCTGTGCAGTAACGAGACTTCGATAAGGCAATACTGGACGGGCGGTTGCTGACTATCACCGGAATCGAACAGTTGGCCAATGGACGCCTAAGCTGAAAACACTGTGACCCAAGTCACTGAACCCACAGTCTCGAACTGATACCTGCCAAGTAAGCTTTGATCCTCAGAGCTTTGATCCTTGACAGGGAGCAGCTAATGATTAGCGACAAACTCAAGCATCCGATCAGCTGGAAGACACCTGACCAGGATATTCAGAAGTTCATACGCAATCTACAGGGTAATATCCTGAAATACCACGGCCGCAATAACGTCGTGTTTCTCTTCTGCCGGTTCCGTGACGACAAGAAGGCGGCTGCACTGGCATTTGTAAAGGCGCAAGTACAGCGCGTTTCGTCAGCCAAGCAGCAACTCGACCTCACCGAACACAAGCACAAGACCGGGCAGAAAAGCACGACGCCGTTCGTCTCGGTGTTCCTGACCAAATCCGGCTACGACTATTTCGGGATCCCGACTGATCGTCAGCCAAGCGATCCGTCGTTTCGCGCCGGTATGGCAGCCGCAGGACTGAATGATCCACCGCTGGTCGAGTGGGACAGCCGTCTGCGCGATCCGCATGTGCTGATCCTGTCGGCAGTTGTCAGCCCGGATGCCGCGCAGCACGAATCGACGACGTTGCTGAACGAGATCAGCGGGATTTGCGATGTCGAAGGCGGTCACGCCGGCGAGATTGTCGGCAACCAGTTCTTCAACGGTGCCGGTCACGGTGTCGAGAACTTCGGCTATGTCGATGGGCGCAGCCAGCCGCTGGTGCTGACCGAAGACTTTGCGGCGGAGCAGGCGAACGGCGGCATGGACAAGTGGCCGCTCAGGCCGTTTCCGGTCGATCAATTCGTCGTCCGCGATGCAGCCGTTGCCGATCCGTCGGCGTACGGCAGCTACTTCGTCTTCCGCCAGCTCGAACAGGATGTGCGCGGCTTTCGGACCCGTGAAGAGGAAATTGTCCAAGGGCACGACACCGACTTCAGCAACCGCGACTCCGCCGGCGTCGGCCGTTTGGAAAGCGGTTCGGCGTTCGAACTGCGCAAAGAAGACCCGAAGGACAGTGCCGGTGAGGATAAGCCTGACATCACGAACAACTTCACGTTCACGTCCAATCCGCCGAAGTGCCCGGCGTTCGCGCATATCCGCAAGGTCAATCCGCGCACTGCGGCGACACAGGGCAACCTGATGATCCGCCGCGGCATGACTTACGGTACCCGCGCCGATGCGAGTCCGAAGCCGGGCGATCCGTCGATGATGGTGCTCGATGACCAGGCCGCGATCGAGAGTTTGCCGACCGGCGGTGTCGGATTGCTCTTCCAATCGTACCAGGCGAATATCCGCACCGGGTTCGAAACGTCGCAAGGCTGGGCCAATTCGACCACCGACGGGATCGATCCGGTCATCGGCCAGGCACCAGCGGCGCAGCTCGACTGGCCCAACAAGTATGGCGCTGTCGCGCCCAATACCGAGGCGCTGGACTTTTACGCGCGCAAGCACGGCGGCGGCAACGGGCCATACATCAAGCTGCTCGGGGGTGGCTACTTCTTCGCCCCCAGCATGGCATTCCTGCACAGCCTGTAGCGGCATTGCGGCTTGCACTCGGGAGCGCGGCTGGCGCGTTCCCGAGTGCAAGTGCCTCAGACTTGACCCGCGTCAGCTGCCGAAGCGGAAGCGGATGCCGGCCGACACCGTGCTCTCGTCTTGGCGGTAGTAGCGGATGTAAGTAGCGCGCGTTGCCAGATCGCGGGCCGAGCTGAAATCCTGGCTGAACGGTGACTTGGTGATGTTGGTCCAGTCGGCGAAGATCGTCAGCTGCTTGATGACGTCGAAGTTCACCGACAGATCGAGCCGCCCGGCGGGCTTGCCGGTTTCGAGGAAGACGTCGTTCCCGGCATTATCGGGGCGGAAGGTGTTCGTCGCCGGATAGCTCGAGCGGCCATTGTAGCTCAGCCGCGTCGAGATGTTCTTATACTCGTAGATGCCGGTGATGTTGTAGTTCCACTTCGACACGCCGTCGGCAAAGCCGACGATCTGGCGCAGCTGCACGATGCCCGAACCATTATCCTGCTCGGTACGCGCGTCGAGGAAGGTCACGTTACCCTGCACGCCGAAGCCGCGCGCCCATTCGGGCAGGCTCGGCAGATCGAGGAACGCCTGCCCGGCGAGCTCGACGCCCTGGATGATGCCGGCACCCGAATTGACCGGGCCGTTGATCTGCACGACACCGAGCGTCGGGTCGGTGAAGCGGTACTGCCGGTTGACGATGAAGCCGTCGACGTCGCGGCGGAAGACCGCCGCCGAGGCGTAACCAGTACGCGCGAAATAATATTCGAGGCTGGCGTCGAGGTTGACTGAGCTGAACGGCTTGAGGAACGGGTTGCCGCCCCTCCCGGTCCGTGGGATTGCGTCAGTGCCCACCGCGGAGCCGCCTGAGATCGGGTCGATCTGAATTGTCGGATTGAGGTCGGCGAAGTTCGGCAGCGTCCGCGTCTTGCTGGCCGACAGACGCAGCTGCGCCCGCTCGGTCAGATGGATGTTGAGGTTGGCGTTGGGCAGATAGTCGATCGTCTCGGTGCCGTTGTCGATCGCTGGAATCCCCGACAGCACGCCGCCGGTCAGCACGCGCGATTTGGTGCGGATGACGCGGATACCGACGATGCCGTCGACGAGGTCACCGGCCTTGAGGTTGGCCTGCGCGTAGCCGCCGATGGTGTCCTCGTTGGCGCTGTACAACCGCGCCAGCGGGACCGGGTCGGTGGTGTAGTTGGTGCCGCCGTTGGCGATGACGAACTGGCGCAGCCCGACGAGGTTGCCGCGCACGCTGTCATAGTCGGGCGCGACGAACTGGTACGGCGTGTCGACGTTCACACCCGGGATCAGCGCGAAGTTGACCGGCAGCGCGGCGGCGCTGATGTTGTTGCCGAGCAGGAAGGCGTAGCGGTTGGCATAGTCGCGGGTCACGGTGCGCGTCGTGTAGCGGACACCGAGCTGGATGCTCTTCACCCAGCCTGCGTCATCAAAATCATAGGTGACGTCGCCGCGCGCCTGCCAGCCGCGGCCGGCCGAGCGCTGGTTTTCCTCGTACAGGCCCTGGAAGAGCTGCCCGGCGGGCGTCGTCGTGTTGATGCCCGAGATCGTGAAGCCCGGCTGCTCGGCGTTGAAGTTGATCGTCGGCGTGCCCGCGAAGCGCCGGTCGATCGACTCGGTCGAGCCGCGAAACGTGCTAAGCGTCCGCGCCACGTCGAACGTCGCGTGCAGCTGGTCGTGGTTGTACTTGGCGCCGCCGGCGAACTGCAGCGTGTCGGTGGTGTTATAACTCGCGCCCTGGTATGAGAAAATCGAGTTCGGCTGGCCGACGACGGTGCCGCTGCTGACGACGTTGGTGCCGGGGCGGAAGACGAGGTTGCTGTACGACTGGCCGTTGTACAGCGGCACCTCGAACAGCCGGTCGTCGATGCGGTTGCGGAAGCCCTGCCACAGGCCGTCGGCGTAGATTTCGAGGTCGGGTGTCGGCTTCCACTGGAACGCGCCGTTCAGCGACGGCCGGATGCGGTCGCCCGAGCGGTAGAACAGCCGCTCGATGTCGGGAAACCGCACCTGCTGGCCGTTGATCGTCGGGTTGGCGATGAAGTCGGTGTTCGACGGCTCGGCATCGAGGTAGCGCAGCTCGGAATACGAGCCGTTAACCAGAATACCCATCTCGCCGATGCCGGTGTTGAAGCGCTTGGTCAGCAGCAGGTCGCCGTTGGGGCGGAATTTGTCCGCCTGGCGCGTATAGACGCCGTACGCCGAACCGGCAATCTGCCCGTCGGCAAAATCGAACGGCTTGCGCGAGCGGACGTTGATCAGGCCCGCGAGACCGGGCTCGACGAGGTCGGCGGTCGAGGTTTTGTACACTTCGAGCGCGGCGATGTTCGGCGACGGGAAGTCCTGCAGCGCGACGGTGCGGATTTCGGCGGTGAAGATCTCGCGGCCATTGTAGGTCGTCGTGTACAGCGGCCGGTCGAGCCCGCGGACGGTGACGTTCGAAACTTCGCCGCCCTGCCGGTAGACCTGGATGCCGGGGATGCGCGCGGCGGTTTCGGCGACGGTGATGTCGGGCAGCTTGCCGATGTCCTCGGCGACGACGGCGTCGATCTGCTGCGGCGCGATGCGCTTCAGCCGCTGCGACGAGGCAAGGCTGGCCCGGATACCGGTAACGACGATCTCGCCTTCGTCGGGAGCGCCAGCCGCAGTAGCCGGAGCGCCGCCCGATTGCGCGACGCGGTCACCGGCAGGCCCGGCTGGCTGGCTCGCAGCGGCAGCGGCGTCAGCACCCGACGGCGCACCGCCCGGCGTCGACTGCTGCGCGGCAGCGGATGCGCCGGCAAAGACGAGCGCGGTGGTGCATAAAAATACGGTCTTGCAGGCCATCATTATGTCCTCCCCAGACGGCATTCACCGTCGTGATGTTAACGAGCCGTTCACCAGCTCCGATTGGGCTTAGTTGCAGCCTGTTCACCCGGTTGCAAGCGATTGCGGGGTCATTAACAGGCGATGCACGGCGGTTTGCGGTCTGCCGGGCAGATAGACCCAGCGGCGTTGCCAGATTACCACTATAAATGGCGCACTAGCGCTTGTCTCGACGAACCCGTCGTGCGCCAATGACGAAACCGTACACCTTCGAGATTCCCGTGATCCGCGCCTTGCTCGTCGCAACGCTATTCTGCTTGACGGCTGCCAGCGAGGTCGCGCCGCCGGTGCCCTGGCCAGCCGAGCGCTTTATCGAGTGGCAACCGGCGTGGGGCGCAAGGACGATCGATATCGCCGGGGTGAGCTTCCAGGTCGAGTCGCGCGTCTGCGGCGACCGCCGGCCGGTCTCCGAGGCCTGCTATCCGCCGGACCGGTACACCGTGATGACGGTCGCTGCACCGGGCATGCGGCCAGCTACGATCGAGGGTCGTGCCGGGA
>CAXTTR010000233.1:0-5092 GCA_964247215.1 uncultured Sphingomonadaceae bacterium | reverse complement strand
GCCGCCAGCGCGCGGAGATCGGCGTCGGCAAGAAACTGCGTTGAATGCTGGACGACTTCGCTCATCCCGCCGCCGGCACCGCCTTTGCCGGCGACGCGCCCCTCCTTGAAATAGCGGACAAGTTCATCATTGCGCCAGCCGCCGACGCCGCTCCGGGCATCGCTGGTAATGTTGGGCGCGTACCAGCCGTTGAGCGCGCCGCCGCCGAGCGCGTGGCTGGTTTCTTCGCCTTGAAGCACGTTGCGCGAACTGTGGCAGGCGCTGCAATGTCCCAGCGTCTGCGCGAGATACTGGCCGCGCTGTACCTCGATCGACGTGGTCCGGTCTGGCGTGAAGCCTCCGGTGGGACGGAAAAGCAAGTTCCATCCCACCATGATACCGCGGATGTTGAATGGAAACTTCAGGCAGGTTTGTTTCGTGGGCACGTCGACGGGTGCGACGCCATGCTGAAAATAGGCATAGAGCGCGCGCATGTCGGACGGGCTTATGCCCTGATACGCGGTATAGGGCATGGCGGGATAGGTGTGCGTGCCTTCGGGACTGACGCCCAGACGCATCGAGCGATCGAAATCTTCAAAGCTCCAGCTGCCGATTCCAAATTGGCGGGACGGCGTGATATTACGGCTGACGATGTCGCCGAAACCGGACGCGATTGGCGATCCGCCGGCAAACGGTGAGCCGCTTGGTGAGCGGTGGCACGCGGTGCAATCTCCGGCCTTTGCGAGGTAATCGCCGCGTGCGACCAGGACTGCGTCCGACGTTGGCTGCGCGACCGCGCCGGCTTCGAACAGCATGGCTGCGCACAGTGCCGTAACTACTGCTTTAATGCTTCGGTTCATACCTCGCGTGCCACCGTATCGGCGATACGGATCGCCAGCGCGACGCCGGTCAGAGTCGGGTTGACGACGCTGGCCGCCGGGAACACGCCGGTCGTCGCAAGAAAAAGATTGGGATGGTCGTGCGTGCGGCATCCCGCGTCCACCACCGAGGTTCGCGGGTCCTTGCCCATGATGACGGTGCCCATGGGATGATCGCCGTTGCCGAGTTGCGGGTTGCCGTCGACGACCGTCCCGCCCATCGCCACTGAGAAGCGATTGAGATCGGTAAGCGCGACCGTTCGCGCCGAAGTCACATAAGGCTCCAAATCATAATGAACGCGGAGCATGGGGATGCCGAGTGCGTCTTTGCGCGACGGGCTGGCCTCCACGCGATTTGTCGCCCTCGGCAGCGGCTCGAATTGCGTAAAGAAGCTGACCCAGCGCGAGGCGTCGTCCCGGATGCGGCGATCGAGTTCGGAACCAAGGACGCCCTGCTGGAGCAGCCGGGTCGTTACGGCGTCATTGGGCACCGTGTTCGAAACCGAGTGCTTGATCGAGCCATGGTCGCGGCGGAACGGCCCGTCGCGACGCGTAAGGATCCCGCCCTGTTGCACCGAACCGCGACCCGGCCAGACAGGTTCGTCAGCGAGGAACGTAAACCGCATCCCGCTATGATCCATCAGGTTGCGACCGACCTGATCGGACGAATTGGCCACGTTCGAGATCAACAGCAGCTTCGCCGTTTCGAGAGCATGCGCGGCGATCACGAAACTGCGCGCGGTCAGTCGCGTCTCTTGCCCATCCGAGGACCGATAGTGCACCGCGACGATCCGGCCGCCCGTGCCTTTTTCCAGCAAATAGGCAGTCGCGTCGGTTCGCAGTTGCACACCCGCTTGTTCGGCATGGCCGACGTGGACGATGCCGCTGTACATTGCCCCGATCGGACAGACCGGCATGCAGTTGTTGTTCCCCGCGCAGGCCGGCCGGCCGTCATAAGGCCGCGAGGCGCGGGCGTGCGGCTCATGGACAGTATCGTAGCCTATCGGTCTGAGGCGCGCTTCCAGGCGCTGGAACAGGTAAGTCTTTGCTTCCGGGGGCAGCGGGTAGGGCCTTGACCGCGGCGGGGAAGCGCCGCCACCTTGGCCGCTCTGGTCCTGTCCGCCGACACCCGCGACGCCGAGCGCTTCTTCAGCGCGTTGATAATAGGGTTCCAGGTCGTCGTAGTCGATTGGCCAGTCGCGGCCGACGCCGTAGCTGCTGAACAGCTTCATATCGACTGGCAGATGGCGCCAGCACGCCGCCGACCAGTGCCAGGTCGTGCCGCCGACCAGCTTGAGCATTCCCGGCCGCAACTCGTACGAACCGACATTTTCGATGTATTCGGAATCATATGACGAGTGGGCCCAAGGGGCGTTGGGATAAGCGCTGTTGTAGTTCTGCTTCTTGGATGAATTTCGATAATTCTCGACTATTTTCCAGCGCGGGATACGAACGCCGGCTTCGAGCATGATGACCGACTTGCCAGCCTTCGCCAGCACATAGGCAGCGTTGGCGCCAAGCGCGCCCGAGCCGACAACAATGACGTCGGCATCAAATTGCGTCGTCATGCCTGAAAGTTCCTATCCGGATAGAGGTCCGTATCGCCTGCCCAATCGCGGCGTGCCGGCGGACCTGGCGGTGACGGCGTACCTGCCGGTGGATCGATCCAATAATCGGGTCCGGCACGCGCATAAGTGGGCAAGACGGTCGCATCGACGGTCGGTGCGAACATCATCGCCCCGCGATACGTCACGAAGCCAGTCGTATCGTTCGCCCGCACCGCCACAGGTACGCCAGTATAACCGAGGTACCAGGCGGAGACGACCGTGCGCATCGTCGCTCGCAACGCAGAGTCCTGCGCGAGCGACGATGCCATGAAGGCTGCCATACTGGCTACACCAGCATGCTTCGTCGCCGCGACCAAGGCGGCGACCTTGCTGGGAAATGCTGGATCGAGCGCAACCAATTGCGTCCATGCACGCAGGCCTGCGGCAGCGTCGAGCTGACTTCGACCAGTAGCTAACTTACTGAGAGCAATAAATTCATATGGCGCACTCCCTGCGTTCACCGGCATCGTGGCGGTGAAACCACTTGCGAAGACAAGCGTCGAACCGACTGCCGCCGTTCCGACCAGTAGAAAACTCCGGCGTGCGACCGCCGTAAGCATGAGACCGTTGGGGGCTGGTTGCATCGGCTGTTCTCCGGCCAAAATCTGCGTCAATTCCGGCCAATAAAGCTCGGCACGGCTCGGTTTAGCGGCGCGTCGCACTATTCGGGCAGCCAATGCCCACAGCCCGGCAGCGACAAACCCTCCGCATGCGTCCCCAGGTTCGATCTCGATCGATTGGTATGAACTAATCGAGACGGCAGGACCGTCGATGCGTGATCCTGAGTCCTGCGTGTCATTGTGGCAGGCCGTAGACGATCACGGCAGCGTTGACCTTGTCCGTCGGCCAAAGCGAGGACACCATACCGCTTGCAACCGCAATCCGCTGTCGACCTTCCACCGCATAGCTGATGATCCCGCCGCCCAACGAACCGGCAGTCCTGGTCGACCAGGCAGGGTAGCCGGTAGCGGCATCGAAAGCGACCAGGTTTCCGGCCATATCGCCCGCGAATAGCAAGCCGCCGGCAGTCGGCGTTACACCGGCCAAGACGGGTGCGGCCATGCGCCGGCGCCATACGCGCGCACCGCTGTCGGCGTCATGAGCGTAAATCCAGCCGGCCCACTGGCCCGACGAGTCGAACTTGCCGAACACTTCCTTGCCCGTTTCGGGCGATCCCGACCACGCCTGACCGTCCGGAACGCTTCGAACCTTGGCATCGGTCGCGACCCTGACGGTCGAGCACCAATCGACCGCGCCCGTGTAGATGAGGTTGGTGGCAGCGCTGTAAGCCGGGCCGTTCCATTCTGTGCCGCCCTGCGTGCCGGGACAAAAGCGCGTTCCCGTAGCAGTCAGCGGCGCCGATGCGTTGCGGATGGTCGTCACGGATGTGCGGCGGAGCTGGCGTCCGGAGCTGGCCTCGTTGATATAAAGGTGGCCGTCCTTCGCCGCTGTTGCCATCAGCGTCGCCCCGCCGCGCGTGGTAAACAATACCGGTGCCGCCGAGACGTCCCAGTCGTGATAATCACCCATCACGAGCGGCATGTGGCGTTTATACCCGCCGGTCGCGGCGTCGAGCACGACGATCGAGTTGGTGAACTGGTCGGTTCCGCGACGCATCGCAGGCTTGAAGTCAGGCGCAGGGTTGCCGCCGGGCACGTAGAGTTCGCCTGCTACAGGATCGAGGGTGTAGCTCGTCCAGTTGGCACCTCCCGTAATGGGCGTGTCAGATTGGCCTCCAGTAGTGCCCCAGCTCGCGCGGTCGATTGGCGGCATCGGGGCTGCGGGACCGCGCGAGACATCGCCGGAATTCCTGGGCACCATATATTGCTCCCACAGCACGCGCCCGGTGACGGCGTCGAGCGCATACATGCGGCCCTTGACCCCTTTGTTATCACCGCCCGCGTTTCCTGCGAACACCCGCCCGCCAGATGCGATCAGCGCCGCCGGTACGGTTTCGGTCTTTTTGGCGTCCGCAATCGTCGTCGCCCACAGCCGACGGCCGGTTAGGGCATCGTAGGCGAGTACGCGTCCGTCCTGGGTACCCCTGAATACACGGCCCTCGAAGTAGGCGGCACCGCGATTTACCTTGAGATCGTTAGCCGCAATGTAGTGCTCTGTCGTGCGCCAGCGCTCCCGGCACGTCGCGGCATCAAGTGCAATTGTGTCGAAGTCCGTTGTTACGAACATGGTGCCCGCGACCACGATGGGACCGGTCTGGAAGCTGACCTGACGCCCTACGTCGTAACGGCAAATCTCGTGTAAACGCGAAGCATTCGCAGGAGTGATCTCTGTCTGTGGAGCAAGTCGATCGCCCGACAGGGTACGATTGTAGCTTGGCCAGTCGGCGGGCACATCATCCTGCGTCGAAACCAACGCGGATGCGCGTACCGAAGTTGCCAACCACAAAATGGTAAAGATCGCTCGGAACATGTCGGGTTGCATCAGCTATTCTCCGGCCGATAGCTATGCGCTGTAATTGAGAACCACAGGTTGATCTCAATCAGTCCCAGCCGCACTGATCGAAATCAGCATGCGGCGGTACCGGATATGCAAAAAGGCATGAAGATCGCAGTGAGTGCCGAATATTCATGCTTCGACATGTGCCTCAATTGCCGCCGCTGCTTGTCG